>CANGZT010000001.1 GCA_947458955.1 Flavobacteriia bacterium
CTTCGTGGAAGACATGAGACTTTAGAAGCTAAGTTATAAGTAGGGTGTTTTTGTCCGGTTTATAATCGAAAATCAATCAAAAACTAAACATGTAGAAGCCTTGAAAATTCTATGTTTGGACGAGGGTTCGATTCCCTCCGGCTCCACTTATAGAAAAAAAATAAAGCGTAACTATCTTTTTTAAAAGGTATTACGCTTTTTGGTTTTAAAAATTAGCCTACTTATTTATATTTACATTGAAAAAAAATCGAATCCCATTTATACTAAATCTTAAATGAATGATATTTTAATTATAAAATACCTTTTGCTTGTTAACAAATCTGTTTAGCAAAAATTTAGAATCTAACGCAGTATATATTAACTGTAATGGTGAAGCTTAGTATAGTTATGATATTGATAATAATTTGAAAAAATCTAAGAATAATAATGATTAAATTTGATAATCGAATTTTATTAAGAAAATACTAAATTCAGAAAATATGATGACCAATCACCATGTAGTTTACAAATTCTTTAAAGACACAACTGTTAAATTTAATTTCTCAGAATCCTAGGAATTAGGTAAACCTAACCATGAAATGATTAACATTTATTCAAAAAACAGAATACCAAACTTTAAAATATCCTTTTAACTTCATCAATTGTATTTTTTTATTGGATAAAACTCATTATTATATGATAAACCTTCCAGAAGATTTAAACGTTTCCGTTAAAAAACTTTCCTCCTGTTTTAATAATACTAGCACATCTTATAAATTTTACTGGTTTTTAGCAATACTTGAATCCGTTTCAAATCAAAAAACACAAATCACTAAAAAAGAATTGTTTTGTAGAATGATATCTCAGTGTTGGTATACCGTCAATTACTTCCATATTTCTTTGGGGGTTCAAGATAAGTTACAAGAAGCCATAGTTCGATTAAAAGAAATTGAAAATTTGGATATTGATAGTAAATCAGAGGTCATTTTTGAAAAACTGTATTATTCGATAAATAAAGAAACAGCAGATATATTAAAGCATTTTGATGCAAATGTTCCTTTTAAGTTTTTATCTCCATGGCTAGGATCTGGTAAACAAAGTGATGTTTATCTTATGTCACAAGAAAACTATGGATTACCACCCTACGCACTTTATAAAGATTTTATTCTTATTCAACCAGCATGGTATAATTATTTCTTTGAAAATTTAGGCTTGTTAAAATCATTCTGTTATTGGCACCTTACCCGTTTTGTTCAAGCTAAAAATCCAAATGTGCCAGATATATCCAGTAAATTATTACGACCTGATAAACGTTCAAGTTTAACGAAACATAAAAAAGAATTTTGGGATATTGTGATTTCAAAAGAACAATGTTTAGAGTGTATTTACACAAATAATGAACTATTGATCGGGAATTATGATGTTGAACATTTTATACCTTTTCAATTTCTTGCTCATGACTTGATGTGGAATCTAATTCCAGCACATCCAACATTTAACCGAAAAAAGGGAGACAAACTACCTAAATTAGATGTGTACTTTGATAAATTTTATCAAATACAAATGAAAGCTATCCAGATTGTTAGAGAAAGAAATGAGAAAAATAAATTTTTAGAAGATTATCTCTCTCTTTTTTCTAGTCTTGAAATTAACAAACAAAAATATCGAGAATGTATTGAGCCATTAATAACTTTGGCTTCAAACAATGGATTTCAATTTATGAATTTTTAGTAATAAAACTATAGTATCATTCATCTATGTATTCCCCTTGAGTTATATTTCGAGTTTAACTAAATATAAGTGGAGTCTTAGTGTTTTCTTAATTTTGATTTATACCCTTAATAATAAGGTATACACGTGTTTTTACTCAACAAAAGTTTTTAAATATAATTCACTTTTTTCACTTAAAACCTTTGTTTTGAAACATTAACATCTACATTTTCATCTAAATTGGGTAAACTCCCTTTATCTGTAAATTGCCAATGAATAATACGTTTATCATCAATACATTTAGGTTTGTAGGTGTATGAAGCTATCCAAAACTGATACTCTTTAAATTCATTTTTGAATTTAGTTTCAAAAAAATGTAAAGAAGTGTAAATAATAGGTTTAACTCCTGTTTCTTTTTCTACATATTCTAACCAATCGTACATGTTAGCTATTAATAGTTTATCGCTTGGTCCTTCTGTTTCCACATCTAATACTGGGGGTAAGTCTATGTCTCGATGTTTCCAGTGATTTAGAAAATGTTTCGCTTGAGGAATGGAGTAGGTGTTAGAATTTAAAAAATGATACGCTCCATTAGTTACACCTAAATCATTTAATATTTTTCTATTTTCTTCCCATTTTGAATCAATAAAATTACTTCCTTCAGTAGCTTTACAATATACAAAATCAATCAAAGTATCTAAGGGAGAACTAGAAAACCATTTCTTCCAGGGGATATCCCCTTGATGATGTGATACGTCAATGCCAACACTTTTAAATCCTTTTGGTATGTTCAGAACAAAGTCGTGTAACCTATGTTTTTCTTTTTTTATTTGATTTTTATGATATGTAAACCAAATAGCTCCTAATATTCCTGCAATGATTATTACAGAAAGAAATAGCGTATAACTTGATTTTTTTTGGTTCTTAACAGGTTTTCTTGTGGTGGTTCTGTTTGGTTTTGTTTGGTTTTTTCGTTGCACAGGACGCATTGGATTCGATTTTGCCATAAATCGAGTAAATTATGCTTTTCTAAATTTTTGAGAAACGATAAGCTCTTTGGTGCCGTGATTCCAATCATAAAAACCTTCCCCTGATTTAACTCCTAGTTTTCCCGCTGTTACCATATTCACTAACAATGGACATGGAGCGTATTTCGGTTGTCCAAAACCATCGTGTAGTACTTTTAAAATGGCTAAACAAACATCTAAACCAATAAAATCCGCTAATTGTAGAGGACCCATTGGATGTGCCATTCCTAATTTCATTACAGTATCGATTTCATTTACGCCTGCTACTCCTTCATATAGTGATGAAATGGCTTCGTTGATCATTGGCATTAAAATACGATTTGCAATAAAACCTGGATAATCATTTACTTCAACGGGTACCTTTTGTAAACTTTCTGACAAAGTAAAAATAGTTTTTGTTACCTCGTCACTTGTGCTATAACCTCTGATGATTTCCACTAATTTCATTACAGGTACAGGATTCATAAAGTGCATTCCAATCACTTTATCAGGTCTGTTTGTTACTGAAGCTATCTTTGTAATTGAAATGGAGGAAGTATTTGAAGCTAAAATAGTATCAATCGGAGCATACGAATCAATTTCTTTAAAAATTTGAAGTTTTAAATCAATATTTTCTGTAGCTGCTTCGACTACTAATTCTGCATTTTTCACACCTTCTTGAAGCGAGGTGTATTTTGAGATTCTATGAAGAGTAGCTGATTTATCTTCCTCAGAAATAACTCCTTTAGATACTTGTCTATCTAAGTTTTTAGAGATAGTGTTTATTCCACGTTCTAAGGCATTTTCAGAAATATCAATTAGAGCAACTTGATATCCGAATTGTGCAAAGGTGTGCGCAATTCCATTTCCCATTGTTCCTGAACCTATTACTGCAATATTTTTCATAGTACTTTTGATAAAATAAGAAGAGGCATCCCCTAAAGTTTGCCTCTTGAAAAATTAATAAATTTATTTAATACAAATAAATTATTTTTTCATATTCTTTAATTTTTCCTGTTGCATTTTTTGCATTTGCTCTAAACGCTCACGGAAACCAGATTTTTTCTTAGGGTTTTGAGATGCTGCCATCTTTTTAGCCGCCATTTTGTCTTTTAGTTTATCCTCATCCACAAAGAATTGTTTAATTGCTAACATAATGATGATCGAAATTAAAGTTGAGATGAAATAATAGTAACTCAAACCTGCAGAATAATTATTGAAAAAGAAAATCATCATAACAGGGAAAAAGTACATGATTACTTTCATGTTTGGCATTCCAGGTTGTTGAGGAGTAGTTACGTTTCCGCTATTGATATAGGTATAAACTAATGTTGTAGCTGACATTAATAAAGTAAACAATGAGATGTGATCACCATATAACGGAATGTAATAACCAAAGTCTAATATCGAGTCATAAGAAGATAAATCTTCAGCCCATAAAAATGGTTTTTGACGTAATTCAAAAGCAGCAGGGAAGAAACGGAAAATCGCTAATAAAATCGGCATCTGAATCAACATCGGTATACATCCAGCCAATGGAGAAGCACCACTTTCACGATACAAAGTCATCATGTCCATTTGCTTTTTCATTGCATCCTCTTTGTTAGGGTATTTTTCATTCAATGCATCGATTTCAGGTTTTAAAATTCTCATTTTAGCAGAAGATACATACATTTTCCATTGAATAGGGGTAAGGAATAACTTTAAAATTAATGTGATAAGTAAAATTACAATTCCAAGTTGTATTCCCATTTCAGCAAAAGCATTAAACATGGGTTGAATAGCATAAATATTGATCCAACGGAATAACCCCCAACCATAATTGATAATATCTTCAAAATTTGAATCGTAAGATTTAAGTAATTCATAATCGTTCGGTCCAAAAAACCAATTGATTTTAGCAACACCTGTACCTGTAGTACTAATTGGTAAGCTTAAATTTGCAACGTATTTTTTGATGTGAGTTGAAAACTTAGGGTGACCTTCATTGAAGTTTACAATTTTAATCGTCGAGTTTTTAGAATCAAAACCATTTTCTGGTTTCATGATCGAAGAAAAATAACTTTGTTTGAAAGCAATCCAATCTACTTTTTTCTCTAATTTTTCTTCATCATCAGAAGTCTCACTTAGATAGTCATAATCTTCACCGTTAGATTTGAAGAAAATTGTTGATACTCTTCTTTGTTCACTAAGTAATCTTTCTGTTTTTGGAAGATTTGCTTCCCACTTAAGATTAACACTGTTTGAAGCTATTTCACCAGGTTTAAACCCATCTAATTTAACTTCAAAATCAACATCATAGCCTTTCGCATTCAATCCATAAACAAATTGGATCGTTTTGTCTTCATCCGGACTTGCTTCCAATACGATGGCGTGCTTTGATTTAGAAACTACCTCAAAATCTAAGTTCTCAGTAGAAATCTCTTTTCCTTTGTAATTAAAAGTTAATGCATTCGAATTGTTTGATTTATCGATTAACTTTAAACAGTCTTTATTTTTTTTGTTTCTAAATTGTTTATATGTTTTGAATTCTTTTAAGAAAACATTAGAAACAATCCCACCTTTCGTTGAAACTTCAACTTTGATTTTATCAGATTCTAAAGAAAGAATTTCTTCTTTTAAAGATACAGTTACTTTACTTCCTTTTACTTTAAGTGTTTTTGCAGTTGCTGCTTGTTTTTGGTTTTCCTGAATTTCTTTTTGTTGTTCGATACGAGCTTTTTCTTTTTTCGCACGATCAGCTTTTAATTCAGCCTCAGATGGTTTATTTACTAAGGTAAAGGTTACTAATATTGCACCTATTAACCCTAGGCCAATCAAGGTATTTTTATCCATAATTATTTTTTATTTTCTAATGATGCTTTAACAAATGCTACAAATAACGGGTGTGGTTTAGCTACCGTACTTTTGTATTCAGGATGGTATTGAGCTCCTACAAACCAAGGATGTTCTGGAATTTCTACTACCTCAACTAAACCTGTATCAGGGTTTTTTCCGGTAGCGATCATTCCTGCTTTCTCATATTGTTCTAAATATGCGTTATTAAACTCATATCTATGTCTGTGTCTTTCGTTTATTTTTTCAGTATGGTAAGCGTTTGCAGTGAATGAGTTAGGCTTTAACTCACATTTGTATGCACCTAAACGCATCGTACCTCCCATGTTTGAAATGGTTTTTTGTTCTTCCATCATGCTGATTACAGGGTGTTTAGAGTCTTCTGCAATTTCAGTTGTGTGGGCATCTTTTAAACCTAAAACATTTCTTGCGAACTCAATCACAGCGCATTGCATTCCTAAACAAATTCCTAAAAATGGTACTTTGTTTTCGCGGGCAAAACGTACTGCTTCAATTTTTCCTGAAATACCTCTAGAACCAAAACCTGGCGCAACTAAAATTCCATCCAAGCCTTCTAGTTCTTTATTGACGTTTTCTTTGGTTATTTTTTCGGAATGAATCCATTTAACATTAACGCGACATTCATTAGAAACACCAGCATGTATAAAAGCTTCGCTTATTGATTTATAAGAGTCTTTTAATTCTACATATTTACCAACTAATCCAATATTCACTTCGTGTTTTGGATTTTTCAAAGTGTGCAAAAATGACTTCCAATCTTCTAAATTAGGAGTAGCTTTGGAAGAAAGATTTAATTTTTCAAGTACGACTTTATCTAATTCTTCTTCTTGCATTAATAATGGTACATCATAAATTGAAGAAGCATCACGTGATTCAATTACTGCATTTACACTAACATTACAGAACTTAGCGATTTTCTTTCTTAAATTCAAATCCAATGGATGTTCTGTTCTACAACATAAAATATCCGGTTGAACTCCTAATTCAAGAAGTTGTTTAACAGAATGTTGTGTAGGTTTTGTTTTTAATTCACCAGCAGCAGATAAATAAGGGATTAATGTTAGGTGAACAACCAAACAATCACTGTCAAATTCCCACATCATTTGGCGAACTGCTTCAACATAAGGTAAAGATTCAATATCTCCAACAGTTCCACCAATTTCAGTGATTACGATATCATATTGACCGCTTTTTCCCAGAATCTGTATGCGTTCTTTAATTTCATCTGTGATATGAGGAATAACTTGAACAGTTTTTCCTAGAAATTCTCCTCGACGTTCCTTCTCAATAACTGATTGGTAAATTCTACCTGTAGTTACATTATTTGCTTGTGAAGTAGGTACGTTAAGGAAACGTTCGTAATGACCTAAATCTAAGTCAGTTTCTGCACCATCGTTTGTTACATAACATTCACCATGTTCATATGGATTTAATGTTCCTGGATCTATGTTAATATAAGGATCAAGTTTTTGAATAGTAACCGAATAACCACGTGCTTGTAATAGTTTTGCTAAGGATGCTGAGATGATACCTTTCCCAAGAGAAGAAGTTACTCCCCCGGTTACAAAGATATACTTGGTAGAATTTGACATAAATTTACTTTTGTAACTACGGGGTGCAAAGTTAAAAGATAATCAGCAAGCTCATCAGGTTTTTAGAAATTTATTTATGAACAAAACAAATTAATTAACTTCGCTCAAAATTTTGAACATGCGAAAATTATTTTCTAAGAAATGGATTAAGTATCCATTTTTTTCGTTTCTTTTTTTGTTTGCAATTATTGGCTTTTTTATGAGTGGCACCTACATTGCTATGAAATTAAAATTGACAAATGATAGTGGTGCTATTGATCAAAATGACCGTTATTTTCAAGAGATAAGAGACAAATACAACCAATCTTTCAAAATCAAATCAAATAATCAAGAAAAAGAAAATTTTGATAATTTACATCGTATTTTGATTTTAAATAAATATGCCCCTCAAAATGCAAAATACATCATGGATGCTTACTTAAAAGGTAAAAATGAAGTGGAAACACGAAAGATGATTTTTGCTGTAGAAATGTATTTAAACAAAAATAGAGCTTACAAAAATGAGGTTAAAAACTACTTACAGAATAGATATAAATTACCCAGAAAACAAGTGAAAGGAAGTATTTTTGATTGGATGAATATTTCTGAATGGCAAGATTTTAAAATTGCTTGTGCAAAAGATAAAAAACTGATTGATTCTGTTGCTGAATTGACTGGTGTAGAAGCAAGACTGATCGTTTCTTGTTTGGTGGGTGAACAGATTCGTCTTTTTAACTCGAAACGTGAGGCTTATAAAAAATGGATCGGTCCTTTGAAAATTTTAACGGTTGAGTCTCAGTTTTCGTTAGGTGTAACTGGTATTAAAGAACAAACTGCAATCGATATTGAGAAAAATTTACATGATCCTAAATCAATTTACTATTTAGGAGATGAATATGTTCATTTACTTGATTTCAAAACAGATAATCCAATAAATGAACGAGTGAAAAGGTTAGTTGATTATAAAAATCACTACTATTCCTATATGTATGCAGCAATATTCTTGAAGCAAGTGAAAGTACAATGGGAAAAAGCTGGTTTTCCGATTGATGATAGACCTGAAATTTTAGCTACTTTATTTAATGTTGGCTATCCGCAATCCAAACCAAAACGTAACCCAAGAGTAGGTGGTTCAACGATTAAAATCTACGATAAACCGCATTCTTTTGGAGCAATTGCGTATGAATTTTATTACTCTGGTGAATTATATGATATATTTCCTTTTAAAGAAAAACGTTTTGATTGGAATAAATAATTATATCAAGTCTTTTTTTATTTTTTTATTCTTATTACTAGTCAATTCAAGCTGTAATAGTCAGCAGAATGAATCTGTAAACGAATGGGAGCGTGTTGCAAAAGGGGTCTTTTTTATGCAGGTAGATGCTCCAAAAAAATCCATTTTAGGCGATTCTAAACTGTCAATTATTCGTTTAAACAAAGATAGTGTTGAAGCATATCTCAAAATGGCGACTGCGAATGATAGTGTTAGTAAAACAGTTAAGGAATGGGCAGATACATTTGATTTCCAATTGACTATTAATGCTGGTATGTATGATTTAGCAAAACCTTTGATAAGTAAAGGGTTTATGAAATCAGATAATAAATTAAATAACTCACAAGTTAACACTTCTTATAATGGAATATGCTATATTCAAAATCAAGGAATTGATCTTATTGATTTGATGTGTGAACCTAATTTTCAATTTATGAATCAACAAGCCTGTTTTCAAGGAATGCGTTTGTTAGATTGTCAGGGAGCTGAAATGGACTGGAAACGTAAAAAACAATCATGTAGCATGTTAGTAATGGGGGAAGATAATAAAAATCAGTTGTATATCATTTTTACACGATCTCCTTATTATCATCAAGATATGGTTCGATTTTTAAAACAAATGCATTTTCAATTGGGATTGACCATGTATTTAGAGGGAGGTCCTGAAACTAGTGTTTATTTGAATACACCACACAAAAAGTTAGATTTGATTGGTAGTTATGTTTCAAATACCTATCCAACAGATAAAAATGACCATTTTTGGCCTTTACCAAATGTAATTGGCTTTAAATTTAAATCACTGTGATAAAACGAAATTATTCTCTAATCTTAGTTTTAGTCAGTTTTTTTCTGATTTATTGTTTGTTAGCATTAGTTAATCATTTTAGCTTTCGTACTTATGCTTTAGATTTAGGGATGTTTAATCAGGCGCTTTATTTTTTCTCTACAGGACAAAATGCGATTTATACTCTTGATTTAACTGGACAAACGTTTCCTTTTTTGGCTACTCATTTTTCTCCAATTCTAATTTTATTTTCCCCTTTTAGATACCTTTTTGGTTCTTACACCTTGTTAGTGATACAAGTATTATTTATTCTTTTTGGTGCTGTTGGTATTCACAAGATTGCCATCGATAAATATAAGTTTGAACGTCGGATTGCTTTGATTTTCGTAATTCATTTTTTATCCATTTGGGGAATTTATTCTGCTCTTTCCTTTGATTTTCATATGAATGTAATAGGTGCAATGTGTATTCCTTGGTTCATTTATTATTTCAAAGACAATCCTAAATACACATTCTTTTTTTTGTTTTTTATACTACTCACCATTGAAGTATTTGGAATTTTCTTGTTTTTTATCATTCTCACTTATATCATAAAGCTGAAGTTGTTTTCTTTGAAAGATAATTATTTACAATACTTACAGTTATTCATTTGTATTATTTATGTATTTCTGGTAATTCTAATTATAATGCCTGCTCTTCAAAATACGGGTACTAATTTACAATTGAAAAGGTATGAATTAATAGGTAATTCACCCTCGGAAATGATTTCATTTATTTTCACTAAACCGATTGAATTTTGGAACGTATTTATCGGAAATAAAATAGAACCAATCTATAATGGAATTAAGTTAGAAACGCTTTTAATGATTTTATTTTCAGGTGGATTGGCGTTTTTTGTAAGACCTATTTATTTAATCATTTTATTTCCAATATTGTCGATCAAATTTCTTTCAAATGAATATGGATTTTGGGGAATCAACAATCAATATTCAATTGAATTAGTACCTGTTATAAGTTTGGTTGTTATTGATTTGTCTTCAAAGTTTTATAAATATAGAAAGATTATTACCTTGTTTGTTTTGTCAACAACCATTTTAGGCACGATTCAAACGATGTTTAGTCGAAAATCAAAATGGTACAATGAAAAAAACAACAATCTTTTCGCAATGGAACATTATCAATCTGAATTTCAATATTCCAAACTTAAAAAAGTATTTGAAACAATAGGTAAAGAGGAAAAAGTATCTGCTGTTACGAATTTTGTTCCTCATTTAGCTTTTAGAAAGGTAATTTATCACTTTCCGATTGTGAAAGATGCTACAACGATCGTTTTAACTAAAAAAGAAGGGTTTAACTATCCTTTAACACAAGAAGAATACAATAATGAAATTAAAAAGTTTAAATTAGATTCTTCATTTAGAATTGCTTATTCTGATAAAACTTTAATTATATTTAAAAAGAAATTTAAGAAATGAATCAAACAAACAATACAAACAAATTACTAGCATTACCGGTAATTGTAGCTTCATTGGGGTATTTTGTAGATATTTACGACTTACTGCTTTTTGGGGTAGAACGTACGGAAAGTTTGAAAGAGATTTTACGTATTCAATATCCTGCACTGACCGAGGTAGCAAGAGAAGCGTTAAACTCAAAATTTGGAAAACAACTATTAAACTGGCAAATGGCTGGAATGTTAGTTGGGGGTATTTTTTGGGGTATTCTCGGTGATAAAAAAGGAAGATTATCTGTGTTATTTGGTTCTATTTTAACCTATTCAATCGCTAATATTCTTAACGGAATGATCAATAGTGTTGAATTATACAAATTATTGCGTTTTGTTTCTGGTTTTGGATTAGCGGGTGAATTAGGTGCTGGAATTACCCTAGTGAGTGAAAGTATGTCGAAAGAGAAAAGAGGTTATGGCGCTACGATTGTGGCAACAGTAGGTGTTTTTGGTGCTGTAGTAGCCGGATTTATGGGGGATGTTATTACCAATTGGCGATATTCATTCTATTTAGGTGGTGGTATGGGTTTGGCTTTATTGTTGTTGCGTATTGGGGTCTTTGAATCGGGAATGTTTGACAAAGTAAAAGAAGATGATAGCATCAAAAAAGGGGATATGTTGATGTTATTCAGGTCGAAACAAAACCTTAAAAAATACTTTTGTATCATTTTTACCACCGTACCTGTTTGGTATGTAATGGGAACATTGGTCTTATTTTCTCCTGAATATGCTTCAGCTTTCGGATTACCAAAAGACAGTATTTCTGCAGGAAAATCAATCATGTTTGCCTATGCTGGAATTACCTTAGGAGATGTAGTTTCTGGATTGTTGAGTCAATGGTTGAAATCCCGAAAAAAGTCCTTGGCTTTATTTTTAAGTATGACTGTTGTAGGTGTCATTTTATACTTTACCGTAGCCAAACAATCTGTTTTTGCTTTTTATTCAGTTGTAGGATTTATCGGATTCGCTACCGGATATTGGGCAGTATTTATCAGTGCTGCTTCTGAATTATTTGGAACGAATATACGCGCCACTGTAGCAACGACTGCACCGAATTTTGTGAGAGCTTCCACCATATTGATTTCTTTTATGTTAGATGGGTTGATTTATGTATTTGCAGATGATAAAATTCTTGCAACAAAAGTAGCAGGAGCCATTATTATCGTAATCGGTTTTATTGCACTTTATTTCTTAGATGAAACTTATGGTAAAGAGCTGAATTACACTGAAGAATAAGTTTCACTTTTTACTTAATGAAAATCCTTATCTTTGCGACGTGAAGTGATTGGAGAAAGTGAAAAATTAAAATAGCAAGTTTTAAAAACAATTTATATACCTATGAAACTATTACAAGACAAGGTAGTTTTAATTACCGGAGCATCAAGAGGAATTGGAAAAGCAATCGCTGAAGAATGTGTGAATCAAGGAGCAAAAGTTGCTTTCACTTATATTTCTTCAGAAGAAAAAGCAAAAGCTTTAGAGGCAGAATTAACTGCGAATGGTGGTGTTGCTAAAGGATTCAAATCAGATGCTGGTGATTTCGAACAAGCACAAAAATTAGTAGACGATGTTGTTGCTGAATTTGGAACAGTAGATGTCTTGGTAAATAACGCTGGTATCACAAGAGATACGCTATTAATGCGTATGACTGAGCAACAATGGGATGAAGTAATCAATACAAATTTAAAATCTGCATTCAACTTAACAAAAGCGGTGCAAAAACCAATGTTAAAAGCTAGATATGGTTCTATTATCAATATGTCTTCTGTAGTAGGAGTGAGTGGTAATGCTGGTCAAGCAAATTATGCTGCTTCAAAAGCGGGATTGATTGGTTTTACAAAGTCTGTAGCACAAGAATTAGGTTCTAGAAACATTCGTTGCAACGCAATTGCTCCTGGATTTATCGAAACTGAAATGACAGGTGCATTAGACGAAAAAGTGGTTCAAGAATGGAGAAATTCAATTCCTTTAAAAAGAGGTGGATCTCCGTTAGATGTTGCGAACGCAACTGTATTTTTAGCTTCTGATATGTCTGCATACGTAACAGGACAAACATTACACGTGTGTGGCGGTATGTTGATGTAATCAATAAATAAATGATTTTGAGAGCCTCGACTGAAAAGTTGAGGCTTTTTTATAAAACCATACCATTATATTTTTTTTGATTTAATACGTAAATAATTTACGTTCTTCGAGTTTTACCTTTATCAAAAATAAAGGTCATGGAATCAATTAATACTTCTTCATTTTGGAATAAAGCATACCAATCTGCTTTACAAATGGCTAAATCAAAACTAGACGTACAGGATCAATTTTGGGTAGAAGATATTGCCCAGAATGCGGTAGTTAAAGCATTTTTACAGTTTGAAAAATTCGATAGTTCGAAAGGGAGTTTTACCAATTGGTTATTAACGATTACCAAAAATCTTTGTTTTGATTTTAGTAAGCGAAAGGAAAAATCTTTTCTCAAAAAAGAGGATACGTCGTTATTTTCAGAAATAGCAGATTACGATCTTCAAGATAAGGTGTTGTTAGAAGAAAAATATGAAAACCTTGAAAAATGTATTTCAGAATTGAAAGAAAATGATCGTAAAATCATTATTATGAAATATTATAATAAAGCTTCAAGTAGAGATATTGCAAATGAAACTCATATTCCAGAGGCAAACATACCAGTGTATATGAAAAGAGTGAAATTAAAATTATTCGATAAAATGACAAAAATTTCAGCTTAATCTATACTAAAATTAAAAGTATAACGTTATAAATATAAATCAATAGATACTTTATGGAAGACAATTACTCTTTAACGTTTGAATATGAGACAAATGAACCTAGTTTAGCTTGTATGGAAACAATATTAGCTTTTAGCAAATGTGTTCAGTCTTTTCAATACAATAACATTCGTTTCAAATTAAATCTAAACTAACCATCATCAGTGATTACGAGCGGGTAAACACCCACTCGTTTTCATTTGATAACAAATCATTATAAGTATATCCGTCAGCATTGAATAATTTAATTTGCTCTATGTCTGAAATTTTATTCTGAATACAAAAACGAGCCATAGCACCGCGAGCATGCTTTGCATACATCATAATTACTTTATATTCGCCATGCTTAAAATCTTTGAAAACTGGAATTATAGTTTTAATTCCAAGTTTTTTAAAATCAATAGCTTTGAAATATTCATTTGAAGCTACATTGATGATAAAATTCGGTTTTTCAGCTTTCAGTTGTTTGGTGATTTTTTCGGTCCAAAATGCATATAGATTTTTATTTTTGGAATCTATTTCCCATTTGGTTCCCATTTCAAGTCGATATGGAAACATCAAATCGAGAGGTTTTAATATACCGTAAAGTCCAGATAAGATACGCAAATGTTCTTGTGCATACTCTAGTTCTTCTTTTGTAAGAGAAGATGGGTTTAAACCTTTATATGCTTCTCCGTTAAAAACTTCAATACACGGTTTTATTAATTCTTTTTCTTCTAATGGTTGTTCCCACTGTTGAAAACGCTCATAATTTAAACTAGCTATTTCACTAGAAACATGAAATAATTTCTCTAATTTCTTTGAAGAAAATTTTCTTAGTTTTTTAACTAATTTCTCACTTTCCTTTATAAAAATAGGTTGAGAAATAAAAGGTTTATTTGGAATTGATTGATTGTAATCTAAAGATTTAGCAGGAGATAATAAAATCATAACTAAAATTTTGAATGATAAAATCGTATTTCTGTAGCTCCTTTGCCATAGTCTAGATAAGAAGCGTCGTAAAATTCTATGTGCTCTTGACGGGCTAGAAACATTCGTATTTCATTTTTTAATACACCTTCACCCACGCCATGGATAACTATTAATTTATTAATCCTTTGTGATTTAGCTTTAGAGTAAGTACTTCTGAAATGAGTGAGCTGTTTTAGTAAAATTTCAGTATTACTTAGTCCATTATGAGAATCTAGTAAGTGTTCTATGTGTAAGTCAATTTCCCATTTACTTTCTTTTGTTTTTGTAACCAATGAACTAGTAAACAGACTATTCTTTTTAGGTTTTGATGTCTTTATTATCTCAATATCTGAGGGTGGGTTAATATATTCAGTACCAAAAATTTTTATCAACTCATTTTCAGGTCTAATTTCTTCAAATCCAAGATCATTTAAGATTCGGACTTGAAAATTATTTAAATAATCTAGGATTTCTGCTTTACCTTTTTCGTGAAGGAATCCAACGATTTCCCCAGGCGAAAATTTAAACATACCTTATTTTTTAGGTTCTAATACAACTTTAAACATAACGCGTCTATTTTTCGCATTTTTCAAATGTTCGTCGTCTTCAGGCAAAATTTCTTCATTTGGTTCAACAACATCTGTTGGTGTTGCTATAAAACGTTCTTTTGTAATTCCTTCACTAATCATATACTCCATTACAGAACGAATTCTTTTGTGCGCTAAATCAGCAAATGCAGGTCTTTTAAGAGATAAAACTTGCTCAACAGAATCAATGTGTCCAAATAATTCAAGTTTGTATTCAGGATTATTTTTCATCAAATCAATCACAACATTGATGGTAGCTTTGTTTGCCTCTTGTAATTGTGCTTGACCGAAAGGAAAAAAAGTAGTATGAGCTTCAATTCTTTGGATTGCATCCATACGTTCTTCTAGCATAATTATTTTGTGGTAAAAAGCATCGGAAACTTGATCTTGATTTCCACCACAATCACAATTCTTTTTAGGGTCTGTTTGTAAAATATTTATATCATCTATGTAATAGTAAGCTGCAATAACTGGTATACCTTTGAAAGTTGTTTTTCCTGTCTTTTCGTTTTTAGTTCCTTCATTGTTTGTGAAATTTCCTATAGTAACAAACTTTTCACCACCTTCTGCAACGTAAGTACCGCATATTTTTTCCCATCCATAGCTAGCACTGATTACTTTTTTCTGTGGATGTAGAATGTGAGAAGGACCAATTAAAGCTCCTTTTTCTTGTTGTAAGGCTTTGCTAGTGAATTGAAAGGCTAATTGATTGGAAGCATATTTAGATAATTCAGCAAGCGAAACATACATTGAAACACAATATTTCATTCCTTTTTGCATAGGATATTTCATTTCTTTTGAAAGGTATGTTCTCTGCATTTTATCCCCATATGAAAATGCGACAATACCTGCATATTTGTCTCCATTTTTTGGTTCTTCTTTACCGAATTTGTTTGCTCCCGTAGCGATTTCTGGAATTTTATTTTCATTAATAAAAACATCGGCTTTTGCAGATGTTGGTGAAAACCAACCTTCAGCAATATCAATACCGCCTAAACCTTTTAATTTACCTTTGGTTGATTCGAAACTTCCGTTTTCAATAAAATTATTGTCTTGACCAAAAGAATAGACTGAAATAAAAAAACTTAATATTAGCTGTAAATTTTTCATGATTAGATAGTTGGTTTTGATTTAAAATATTGTAAATCAATTGAATTTTTTAAAATTTAGCTTCTTTTATTTGATAATCTTTAACAGTTTGAATAAATGTTTTTACTTTTTCTGGATCTACATCAGGATAAACCCCATGACCTAAATTTACAATATGTCGTTGACTTTTGAAACTATCTAATAAATTAGTTGTTAATCTATGAACATCATCGTGAGAACTGTAAAGTGCGCAAGGGTCTAAATTCCCTTGGATAGTTCTGGATTCACCAATTGATTCTCTGAAAGTAGAAATATCCATATTCCAATCCAAACCAACAGTATTACAATTAGTTGATGCGATTGACTCTAAAGATGTTAATGCACCTTTTGAGAAAATTGTTAATGGAACTTCTTGATCAATTGCATTGGCTATTTTACGTATGTAAGGCATGCTAAATTCTTCATACTGTTGGGTGCCAAGTATACCTGCCCATGAGTCAAAAAGTTGAAGCATATGTGCTCCAGCTTTTATTTGTGCTTTAAGATAGTTTATCGTTACAGTAGTGATTTTATCCAATAAGGCATGAGATAAGGAAGGATTAGTATACAACATCTTTCTAGATTCTGAGAATGTTTTAGAACCTTTTCCTTCAACCATATAGCAAAAAATAGTCCAAGGAGCACCTGCAAAACCAATTAGAGGAACCCTGTTGTTTAACTCTTTGTTTGTTAGTTTTATTGCCTCTAATACATAACCTAATCTATCTTCAACATCAAATTGGTCTTCAATTAATTTTAAATCTGACTCAGACTTGATTGTTTTTTCAAACCATGGACCTTTTTGTTCAAGCATTTGATATTCCAATCCCATAGCTTCAGGAACAACTAAAATATCTGAAAAAATAATAGCTGCATCAACTCCTAGTAAATCAACAGGTTGAATAGTGACTTCAGCTGCATACTTGGGTGTTTCAACTAATTCTTTAAAGCCAGAAAGTGAAGCACGTACAGCTCTGTATTCTGGAAGGATTCTACCAGCCTGACGCATTAACCATACAGGGTATCTTTCAATTTTTTCTCCACGTGCAGCACGTAAAATCAAATCATTTTGAAGTTGTTGACTCATATTACTTTAAAGTAAATATTAATTACATTGAAACTGAGCGCAAATATAATAAATTGAAAGTATTACCAACGAATCTCCTCTTGGTTATTTGAGCTAAGGTAAAGGTTTGTTTCTCTAAATTGATTACTCTCCCTAAACGACCTAAAATCTTTTCCAGATTTTGTATAACCTAAAGGTGAAGGGTGAGAAGTTTTGATTACTAGATTTTTAGTTTGATCAATCAGGGGACTTATTGAATGAGCATTTTTACCCCAAAGTAGATACACTATGTTTTGTTTATGAATTTGAAGGTATTTAATTAAATTTTCGGTAAAAATTTCCCAACCTATTCCCTTATGACTAAGTGGTTGACCTTGTCTAAGAGTTAATATCGTATTAAGCAGGAATACTCCTTGGTTAAACCATTTTTCTAAATTACCATGTTTCATATCAAAATTAGGAAATTCTCTTTTTAGCTCTTTGTAAATGTTTGAAAGACTTTTGGGTAAAGGTGTAATCTTTTCGTTTACTGAAAAACATAAACCATTTGCATGTCCAAAAGTAGGGTAGGGATCTTGTCCTAAAATAACAATTTTAATATTTTTGGGGGAAAGTTTCAAAACTTTCAGAATGAATTCTTTTTCCGGTAAAATTATATAATTGTCAAATTCTTCTTTTAGCTTAATTTCTAGATTTTTGAAATACTCTTTTGATCTTTCTTCAATAATAAATGGTAACCAATCAGCATGTACATCATCAAAATTCATGTTCATTTATTTAAATGTTTCAAAATTAAATTAAAAACTAATTTTACGTTCAATAAATGATTTTTCAAACTTAATTAAGTCCAGTTTTAATTTTGAAATATTTGTTAATTGTCTAGTAGTTTATTAAAATTAAACTTTTCACAACAAACTTTTATATTAAATTCGCACAACAAAAAAATTAAGATCATGAATAACCAAGAAATAGAAAAAGTAGCTTGTCTAATTATAGGTTCAGGTCCTGCTGGTTATACTGCTGCAATTTATGCTGCTAGAGCAGATATGAAACCTGTAATGTACCAAGGAATGCAACCAGGTGGTCAATTAACTACAACGAATGAGGTAGAAAACTTCCCTGGATACCCAGATGGCATTACTGGTCCTGCAATGATGTTAGAATTGGAGGCGCAAGCGAAGCGTTTTGATGCTGATATTCGTTTTGGTTTTATTACAAAAGTTGATTTTTCGGGTGAAATTCACAAGTGCTGGACTGAATCAGGACATGAGATTCATGCTGAAACAGTTATCATCGCTACAGGAGCGTCTGCTAAATATTTAGGTTTACCTTCTGAACAAAAATACTTGGAAATGGGGGGTGGAGTATCAGCATGTGCTGTTTGTGATGGATTCTTTTACAGAGGTCAAGAAACGGTAATTGTTGGTGCTGGAGATTCTGCATGTGAAGAGGCGCATTACCTTTCTAAGTTGTGTACTAAGGTAACAATGTTAGTTAGAAAAGATGAATTTAGAGCTTCTAAAATCATGGCTGATAGAGTGAAAAACACTCCAAATATTGAGATCTTATTTAATACCGAAACGGAAGAGGTTTTAGGTGATAATAATGGAGTTACTGGAGCAAGAGTTAAAAATATAGTTACAGGTGAAGTAAAAGACATTCCATGTACAGGTTTTTTTGTTGCTATAGGTCACAAGCCGAATACTGATATCTTTGCTGATTTTATTGAATTAGATGAAGTTGGTTACATCAAATATGCACAGCCTGGTACTTCTAAAACGAACGTACCTGGTGTTTTTGTTGCTGGAGATGCTGCTGATAAAAATTATCGTCAAGCCATTACGGCAGCTGGAACAGGTTGTATGGCGGCTTTAGATGCTGAGAGATATTTAGCAGCTAAACATTAAAGAATTTCTTAATAAATTGAGTAAGGCTGTTTCTATTGAAGCAGCCTTTTTTTATCTTTAATTTGTGAAAATCTTATTTTTAATAATTCTTTTATCAATTCTCTCTGATTTTAAATCGATTGGACAGACTAAATATGGGGTTGAATTTGGTTCTAGATTTGGAGTATTGATACCACACAGACCAACTATGAAACATCTTCCTCAAGAAAACATATTTGGTTTTGATTTTTCTGTTTTCAAAATAGTAAGCGGTCTTAAAAATTGGCATTTAACTTATAAAAATCCTAAAATTGGATTGACTGTTTATCACTCTAATCTAGGAAATCAATTGGTGTTGGGTAAGTGCTCAGGGCTAGCTTCATGGTTAGAATTCCCATTCATAAAAACTCAAAATCATACATTAAGTTTAAATTTAAGATTAGGGTTAGCACATGTATCAAAGCCATTTGATTTAAATACCAACCCTACCAATATCGCGTTATCTTCACGTTTTAATTGTTTAGCAATAGGAGGACTTCAGTATTTATTTTCTTGGAATAAATTTTCATGTGGATTAAGGATAGAGTTAACACATTTAAGTAATGCTGCTTTAGAAGCACCAAATTTAGGTTTGAATATGATTCAGACTTCTTTTTCAGTTGGATATCATTTTTCAAAAAATAAATTGAATTTAGAATTATATCAGTCTTCAAAAGAAAAAAAGGACACCTCAAAAACAAAGCGAGATCATCTATATTTTCTTGGTTTTATTGGACAAAAGCAACTTTTTAATTATTTAAATGAAAATTTTAAAGTGTTGGGTGGGACAGTCGCTTATCAACATGTTTTTACATTGCCCGTTGGTTTAGAAGTAGGTTTTGATATTATGAATAATCAGTCTGATATTAAATTACTAGCTGATAAAGAAATTTATGTGAATCGCAATTTAAAAACAGGTGCATATTTGGGGTATGTTCTTACATTAAACCATCTGCATTTTTTGGTCGCTATGGGACATTATTTATATGATCCATATAGTTTAAATGATAGATTGTATCATAGAGTTGGTTTAAGATACACTTTTTTGAATCGTTTTGTAATTAATACAACATTAAAATCTCATTGGGGTAATGCAGATTATGTTGAAATAGGGATAGGAATGAGATTTGGTTAAAAAAATGTTAAACAAATTGGGTTGTTAACAATCCTTAACATGTACCACAAAATATTTTTTCTGAGAGAACATTAATATTGTATAAGAATTAAAACAAACATTATGAATACAAAATGGAAAACTTTAGGGATAGGGATATTAGGCGGTATGATTCCAATGGGTATGTACTTGTTCTTCGCTCAATCTTACAATAGTAAATTATCGGATGAAGTTATCGATGGGAATAAAAACTTTTATGCTCGTTCAGCATCTATGTATAGCGCACCTAGTATGCCTGATAATTTTGTGGATGCTTCGGAAAATACTATAAATTCTGTTGTACACGTTACTACCAAAGTGGTTAAAACTACCATGCAGACTGATCCTTTTTTTGAATTTTTTTATGGACCAGGATCAGGCAATAGAGAGTTTAAACAATACGGTTCTGGTTCCGGTTCTGGAGTGATTGTTTCTTCTGAAGGTTATATTGTTACTAATAATCACGTGATTGATAATGCAAGTGAAATTGAAGTAATATTGAATGATAATTCTAAATATACTGCAACAGTAGTGGGCGCAGACCCATCGACTGATATTGCAATACTAAAAATCAACGCTTCTGGTTTAAAAGCTATACCAATAGGAAATAGTGATGATATAAAAATTGGAGAATGGGTACTGGCTGTAGGTAATCCATTTAATTTAACATCTACAGTTACAGCAGGTATCGTGAGTGCTAAAGCAAGAAATATTAATCTATTAGCTGACCGATCACGTCAAAACGTGGTTCCGATAGAATCATTTATTCAAACTGATGCTGCTGTGAATCCAGGCAATAGTGGTGGAGCATTGGTTAATACAAGAGGCGAATTAGTGGGTATCAATACCGCTATCGCTTCACAAACAGGAAGTTATTCAGGTTATTCATTTGCAGTTCCAGTAAATTTAGTTAATAAAGTAATGCGTGATTTAATTGATTATGGAGTTGTTCAAAGAGGTTTTTTAGGTGTTCAAATTCAGGATATAAATCAAGAAATTAAAGAAAAACATGAACTTCCTTCTTTGAAAGGAGTTTTTGTTCAAAAAGTAAATGAAGATGGAAGTGCTGATAAAGCGGGGATAAAAGAAAATTCTGTTATTTTAAAAGTGGGATCTAAAGAAGTTAATTCTGTTGCAGCTTTGCAAGAGGAAATAGGAAAAAGACGTCCTGGAGATAAAGTAAACTTGACAATTCGAACCAAGAAAGGGATAGAGGAAATTGTAGAGGTTATATTAAGAAACTCTGAGGGTGAAACTAAATTGGTGAGCAAAAATGAAGTAACTAAAAATAGTGCACTTGGTGCTACGTTTATAAATTTAACAGATAAAGAAAAGAAAGAGTTGAATGTTTCTTATGGTGTGAAAATTAAAACGTTAAGTACTGGTAAGTTAAAAGGGTTAGGTTTAGAGGAAGGGATGATTATTACTAAAATAAATAATGAGCCAGTTGAAAATGTTGAACAATTAACTTCAAAATTAAGTACTGGAAATAAAGGAGTGCTACTCGAAGTGATGACTAAAAGTGGTAAAAAAGATTACATTGGTTTTGGATTATAGTTCATAAATCAAATATTAATAAAACTTATAATTCTACGAGGGAATGCAACTATTTTCAGCTTCCCTCGTTTTTATTTACAATAGGAACAATTAACAATTCAATATTCACTTATTCACTTTTAATTAATTTGGGTAAAATAAATTTGGAATTCCGCGAAAATTGATTGTACATTTGCAACCTATTATTTTTGGTCAATCCTGAATAAAGCGTTTTATTTGAAATGAGACAACTTAAAATTACAAAGTCGATTACTAATCGCGAGAGCCAATCTTTAGATAAATATCTACAAGACATTGGTAGAGAGGAACTAATTACTGCTGAAGAAGAAGTAGAATTAGCCCGAAAAATTAAACAAGGTGATCAAAGAGCCTTGGAAAAATTAACAAGAGCAAACTTACGTTTCGTTGTTTCTGTTGCAAAACAATACCAAAATCAAGGATTAACTTTACCAGATTTAATAAATGAAGGTAATTTAGGTTTGATCAAGGCTGCGCAAAAGTTTGATGAAACCAGAGGTTTTAAGTTTATCTCATATGCTGTGTGGTGGATTAGACAATCTATTTTACAAGCATTGGCAGAACAGGCTCGTATCGTTCGTTTACCTTTAAATCAAGTTGGTTCACTAAACAAGATCAATAAAGCGTATTCAAAATTAGAGCAAGAGTTTGAAAGACAACCATCTGCAGAGGAGTTGGCAGAGGCCCTAGAAGTTCCAGAAGACAAAATCAAAGAAAGTTTAAATGTATCTGGAAGACACGTTTCTATGGATGCTCCGCTTTCAACTTCAGAAGATGGAGGTACTCTAATGGATGTTATGGCTAATTCTGATGCACCAAAGGCGGATCATGCATTAATGGCTGAATCTTTACAAAAAGAAATTGAACGTTCATTAAGTACTTTAACCGATAAAGAACGCGAGATCATAAGATTGTTTTTCGGTATCGGAATGAATCATGGTTTAACCCTTGAAGAAATAGGTGCTAAATTCAATCTTACAAGAGAGAGGGTGAGACAAATTAAAGAAAAAGCAATTCGTAGATTAAGACATACATCTCGAAATAAATTGTTAAAATCTTATTTAGGATAAAATCGACGGCTGAAGTACTAAAATACTCAGCCGTTTTTAATTATAATTTTTTTTAAATCAAAAATCAAACAAATGGAGTCTGCTGTTAGTTATGAGAAAGTTTTGAATGACCATGTTCAAAAGGAGCGTGCTGCGGTTGTGTTAGCAAGCAAAACAGGTGAGTTGTTGTACGACAAAGGAATTGAGTTAGTACTTTTTAGAAATCATTTATTAGACAGAACGGTTTCTGAATTACTAAACTTACATGACTATGCTAAAAATGTTGTAGGTAAAGAAATTGATGTGTTTACTTCTTCTGAATTAGCTACAGAAATTTACAATATGAACTTAGCTCCTGCTAAATTAGACATCGGTAAACTTTCAGCTGAGTGGATTTCGCAAAAAGATAAATATGCATCTAAAAGAGAATTTTTAGATAGCAAATTAGCTGGTTTTAACGTTGTTTCTAACGATCCAATTGAGCCTAGAGATGTAGTTTTATATGGTTTCGGACGTATCGGTAGATTGGCAGCAAGAGAATTAATCACTCAAGCTGGAAAAGGACAACAATTACGTTTACGTGCTATTGTTACTCGTGGTGCTACAGATAAAGATATTATTAAAAGAGCAGCATTAATGAAAAATGATTCAGTTCATGGTGCTTTCAAAGGTACAGTTGAAGTGGATTTAGAAAAAAGAGCTCTGATTATTAATGGACAAATTGTTCAAATGATTGATGCTCCAACACCTGAAGAAGTTGATTATACTTCATACGGCATCAATAATGCTTTACTAATTGATAATACTGGTGCTTTTACAAATAGAGAAGCATTATCAAGACATTTAAAAGCTAAAGGAGTAGATAAAGTATTATTAACAGCTCCAGGAAAAGAGATTCCAAATGTTGTTTATGGTATAAACCAAGTAGAATTAGACTTAGAAAATGAAAATATCTTCTCGGCTGCTTCTTGTACTACAAATGCAATTTCTCCAATTCTGAAAGTGATCAATGATCATTTAGGAGTTGTTAAAGGACATATTGAAACGGTTCATGCATATACAAATGACCAAAACTTGTTAGACAATATGCATAAGAGCTCTCGTCGTGGTCGTTCTGCTGCTATTAACATGGTAATTACATCAACTGGTGCAGGAAATGCTGTTACTAAAGTAATTCCAAGCTTAAAAGATAAATTGACTGCTAACGCAGTGCGTGTACCAACTCCAAATGGTTCATTGGCAATCTTAAATTTAAATGTAGCAAAGAAAACGAATGTAGAAGAAATCAACGCTATGTTAAAAGACGCTGCTTTAAATGGCGATTTGGTAAATCAGATTTTTTACTCTTTCGATCCTGAATTAGTTTCAAGTGATATTATCGGTAATACTTGTTGTTCAGTATATGATTCAAACGCAACAATTGTTTCTCCTGATCAAGAAAACATTGTATTGTATGTATGGTATGATAATGAATTTGGTTATACAAAACAAGTAATTCGTTTAGCTAAGTACATTACTAAAGTACAACGTAAGATTTATTATTAATCGATTGATTAATCATTATCAAAAAAGGGTGTCCGTTATTCGAGACACCCTTTTTTTATTAGTTAATTATTATTTTTTTGTTATGCTAACTTTTATTTTTGATTATACATATTCAAAAAAAGCAACTAAAATTGATTTAGATTTATAATCATGTTTATTTAATAATAAAAAAGCCCCGTTGTTTCCAACGAGGCTTAAAATCTAAAAGTAAATAATGCTATTTACCATCCATTTTATCTTTCAATGCTGATAAAGCATCTAAATCACCTAAAGTAGATTTTTCAGTACTTTGGTTGATTGCTTTTACAGCTTGTGCTGTTGTGTTTCCACCTTTTTTAGCCGTAGATGCAGTTGGTTTATCATCACCTTCTTCAAATGTACGTGTGTGAGAAACAACGATTTTCTTTGATTCTTTGTTGAATTCAATTACTTTAAAGTCTAGTGTTTCTTCAACTTTAGCATTAGATCCGTCTGCTTTCTTTAAATGTTTAGCAGGGCAAATTCCTTCAACACCATAAGGTAAAGAAACGATACCAGATTTATCTTTAGTTTCGATTATTGTACCTTGGTGAACCGAACCTTCTCCAAAGATTGTTTCAAAAACATCCCAAGGATTTTCTTCTAATTGTTTATGTCCTAAAGAAATTCTTCTGTTTTCACGATCGATTTCTAAAACAACAACTTGCATTTCGTCACCAACTTTACAGAATTCAGAAGGGTGTTTGATTTTCTTTTGCCAAGATAAATCAGAGATATGAATCAATCCGTCAACACCTTCTTCTAATTCAACGAATACTCCAAAGTTTGTGAAGTTACGTACTTTAGCATTGTGTTTAGAACCTACTGAATATCTTCCTTCAATATCCATCCATGGATCTGGCATTAATTGCTTAATACCTAAAGACATTTTTCTTTCTTCTCTATCTAAAGTTAAAACAACTGCTTCAACAGTATCACCTACATTCATGAAATCTTGTGCAGTACGTAAATGTTGTGACCAGCTCATTTCTGAAACGTGAATCAAACCTTCAACACCAGGTGCGATTTCTACGAATGCTCCATAATCAGCTAAAACTACAACTTTTCCAGATACTTTATCACCTACACTTACGTTAGCATCTAAAGCATCCCAAGGATGTGCTTGTAATTGTTTTAAACCAAGAGCGATACGTTTTTTGTCATCGTCAAAATCAAGAATTACAACATTTAATTTTTGATCTAATTCAACAATTTCTTCAGGGTGATTAACACGTCCCCAAGATAGATCAGTGATGTGAATTAAACCATCAACTCCTCCTAAGTCAATGAAAACTCCATAAGAAGTGATGTTTTTAACAGTTCCTTCCAATACTTGACCTTTCTCAAGACCAGAAATAATTTGTTTTTTCTGTTCTTCTAACTCAGCTTCAATAAGAGCTTTGTGAGAAACAACAACATTACGGAATTCTTGGTTGATTTTAACAACTTTAAACTCCATGTTTTTACCAACGTAAACATCGTAATCACGAATTGGTTTAACGTCAATTTGAGATCCAGGTAAGAATGCCTCAATTCCGAAAACGTCAACGATAAGACCTCCTTTAGTACGACATTTAACATAACCTGTAATCACTTCTCCAGAACGTAAAACATCATTCACACGAATCCACGCTTTGTGCATACGAGCTGTTTTGTGAGAAATAATTAATTGTCCTGCTTTGTCTTCTTGACACTCAACATAAACGTCTACAGTGTCTCCAACTTTTAAATCAGGATTGTAACGGAATTCACTAATTGGAACAACTCCTTCAGATTTGTAACCAACGTTAATTACCGCTTCACGCTTTGTTAAAACTACAACTGTACCCTCAATTACTTCTTTTTCATTGATTGAACTTAATGTAGCCTCGTACTTGTCAGCATATTCTGAACGTTGTACTTGAGTGTAACCGTCGTGCGCTAATGCATCCCAGTCGAAATCAGCAACTCCTTGCCCTGTTAAATTGTTATTTGCCATTTGGCTTTTATAAATTGTATTTCGTTAAAACCCCAATTAACGAAAGGATGAATACTACTGCTTTGGGGTTGGCAGTTATTGTTACAAATTTAGTAATCTTTATTGAAATAATTGAGTGTTTTAGTGTATAATAACAAACAATTTATCTTTAAAAAATAATTACAGTGTTTTTAAATCACTAATAGTTTTAGATGGATTGGGAGAATTAAAAACAAAGCTACCAGCAACAAGAGCATCGGCTCCAGCTAAGACTAATTCTTTACCTGTTTCTAAATTAACTCCACCATCTACCTCAATAATTAATTTTGGATTTTTAATATTTGCAATTTTACGCAATTCAGCAACTTTGTTTAAAGCATTGGGAATGAATTTTTGTCCACCAAAACCAGGATTTACAGACATGATTAGTACTAAATCTAATTCTGAAATAATATCATTTAAAAATGATACTGGGGTATGCGGATTTAATGCTACACCTGCTTTCATTCCTGTTTGTTTTATAGCTTGAATGGTTCTGTGAAGGTGTGTACAAGCTTCATAATGAACAGTTAAGATATCGACACCTAAATCTTTAAATGTGTTTATGTAAGAATCAGGATTTTGAATCATAATATGTACATCTAGTGGTTTTTTTGCATGTTTTTTAACAGCTTCGATGATCGGGAAACCAAAAGAAATATTAGGAACAAAAACTCCATCCATTACATCTAAATGAAACCAATCTGCTTGACTTTTATTAATCATTTCTACATCGCGTTGCATGTTTGCGAAATCACACGATAATAGGGAAGGGGATATAATTATTGACATTTAATTTTTTTATACAAAAATAATTCAAATTCTTACTTTTAGTTAGTTTTTATTTGTTTATTAGTCAAAAAGTAAAGGATTATTTAATTAAACTTTGATTATATTTACCTTTTTTAAATTAATTAAATAGTTGTGACTATAACCTTCATTATTATAATATTAACATGTTTGATTTCTTTCAAAGTTTTCAAAGATGAGATAATGTTCTACAAATACGCTTTTATTCCTTATCAAGTCAAACATCAAAATGAACATTACAGACTTATAACCTATGCATTTTTACATGCAGATTTACCACATTTATTATTCAACATGTTTTCATTTTACATGTTTGGGAGTTTAATAGAAAAACAACTAATATTTAGTTATGGTAATCTGGTAGGTAAATTTCATTTTTTAATTATATATTTTGTAGGAGCACTTATAGCAACAATCTGGCCATACATAAGAAATTCAAACAATATTAATTATATTTCAGTTGGAGCTTCAGGTGCAGTTTCTTCAGTTTTATTTGCTTCAATGCTTTGGAATCCGACTATGGAGGTAGGTCTCATTTTTTTACCCTTTTATGTACCTTCTTATGTGTTTGCTCCTATTTATTTAGCGTTTGAGTATTGGTCTTTAAAGAGAGGTAAATCTAATATTGCACATGATGCACACATTGGAGGTGCAGTCTTTGGTATCACCTACATTGCGTTGATTAATTTCGATAAATTAAAATTATTTTTCCATTTAATTTTCTAGAATGAAAGAATTATATGTAAATAATAATGGTGCTATTTTGCCTAATAAGGGGGCTACCATTGCGGCTGGTAATCGGTCTTATCTTTATGGAGATGGACTTTTTGAAAGCGTTAGAATAATGAATGGTAAACCAATAAATCTTGAAAATCATTACAATCGATTAGTGCAAGGCGCTAAGGCAATTAAAATGAGATTTCCAGCTTTTTTTACTGTTCAATTTTTTGAAGATAAAATTGTTGAACTGCTAAATGTATCTGAAATTAAGGAAGGGGGTAAGTGTAGGATTTCACTCGATAGAGCTTTAGGAGGAACATATATACCTGAAACAAATGAGATCTCTTATTTTATTGAAGTTTATCCATATGAGGCTAATTATTTTGAATTAAACTCTAAAGGGTTTGAAATAGATATTTATCAAGAGCAAAAGAAACAGAATAACTTTTTAGCAAATTTTAAAACTAAAAATGGTTTGTTATATGTGATGACTGCTATTGCTGCAAAAGAGAAGAATCTTGATGATATGTTATTAACCAATGAAAAGGGAGTGATTATCGAAAGTTCAAATTCAAACTTGTTTATAGTTAGTAATGGTGTTTTGTATACCCCTGGTCTAGAAGATGGTTGTTTAGCAGGTACTATGAGAATGCAGGTTATTAACCTAGCTATACAACATGGTATTAAAGTATATGAATGTTCTATAATGCCACAAAACTTATTAGCTGCTGATGAGATTTTCTTCACTAATGCAATTAGAGGAATTGTCTGGGTAGGAGGGTATAGAACCAAAAGATATTATAATTCACTAGGTAGAAAATTACAATCATTCCTAAATGAATATTGGTCTAATCATTTTGAAAAATTAGAAGGAGAAACAGAATAATGACTCAAATTACTTTTAAAACCATAGGAGTACCTGAGTATATCTTAAAATCTATCGATGAAATAGGGTATAAGTCACCTACTGAAATTCAAACTTTAGTTATTCCATATTTGTTAGAATTTAATTCTGATTTAGTTGGTCAAGCACAAACAGGTACTGGGAAAACGGCAGCATTTTCAATTCCAATCATAAATAGGATTGATTCAAAAAATAGTGCCATTCAATCTCTTATATTGGCTCCAACTAGAGAGTTGTGTCAACAAATACAAAAGGAAATATTTAAACTTACAAAATATACTAATGGAGTATTTTCAACAGCTGTTTATGGAGGTGAGAAAATTGAAATTCAATTATCTAAACTTTCTAGACCTACTCAAATTATAGTTGCTACTCCAGGAAGATTAATTGATTTGCTTGAAAGAAATGCGGTTAGTTTAAATGAAGTTAATACTGTGGTTTTGGATGAAGCAGATGAGATGCTCAAATTAGGTTTTCAAAAGGATGTTGAAACCATTTTAAAAAAGACACATTTAAATAGTTTTACTTGGCTTTTTTCAGCAACTATTCCCAATAACTTAGAGTTAATTATCTCAAATTATTTATCAAAAGATGCCAAAAGATTTCAGATTTCAAAAAAGAATACAGTCAATTTAGATATTGAGCATCAATATTTTATTTGTCAACCAAAAGTCAAAATAGAATATTTACAAATGTTCTTAAAAACACAACCTAAAAAGAATGGTATTTTCTTTACAAGAACTAAAGCATCTGCACAATTTGTCTACGATAAATTATTAAAAAATAATTTAAATGTTGGTGTTTTACACGGAGATTTGATGCAGTCTGAACGTGAAAAGATGATTCGAATGTTTAAAAAAGGAACACTTCAGTATTTAGTTTGTACTGATATAGCCGCTCGTGGAATTGATGTTAAAGGTTTATCTTTTGTTTTACATTATGAATTACCAGACGATATTGAGAATTATACACATCGAAGTGGAAGGACAGGTCGTGCGGGAAATAAAGGAATTTCGATTGCTTTCATTGAAAAGACTGAATTAAGGAAGATTTATAAAATGGAAGGTCTCTTAAATATTAAATTCAGTCAAATTAAGTGATTCTATTTAACATAATTTATTTGTTTTATGAATTGTCCTTGTAATCATTTAAGAAACTATGAAGAATGTTGTGGAAATATTCATCGATCAATATTTAATGCTCAAACAGCTGAAGAATTAATGAGATCAAGGTATTCAGCCTTTGTTCTCGATAAAATGGATTATTTAAAATTAAGTCACGCAAAATCTACTGTACATACATTTAATTTTAAATCTGTTTCAAAATGGACTAAGACTGTTAATTGGATTAAACTTGAAATTTTATTTTCTACACATGGAAAAAAAAATGATTCCACAGGGTTTGTAGAGTTTAAAGCATATTATGAGGAGAATTCAATTTTAAATCATATACATGGTAAATCAAGATTTATTAAACAAGACCAACATTGGGTTTATTTAGATGAATTATAATTTGTCTTATAATTAATATTATGTTAAATAGATTATAACAAATAAAAGGAGGTATATTTTACCCCCTCTATGTTATAGTATTTCAACCAAATTTATTAATCTATTTGAATAACCTGCTTCGTTATCATACCAACCAACCAACTTAATCATATTTCCAATTACACTTGTTAATTCACTATCGAAGATTACACTAGACGAGTTACCAATAATGTCGACTGATACAATCGGATCTTCTGTATAGCTAAGAATTCCTTTCATGTAGGTTTCTGAAGCGATTTTAAAAGCTTGATTAATTTCTTCTACTGTTGGTGGATCTGAAACTATTAAAGTTAAGTCTGTTAAGCTACCATCTGGAACGGGTACCCTCATTCCACACCCTCCAAAATGATTTTCAAGTTCTGGATATATCTTAGTTAATGCTTTGGCAGCTCCAGTTGAAGTTGGTACAATGGATAATGATGCTGCTCTTGCTCTTCGTAAGTCTTTGTGAGGTGAATCATGTAAACGTTGATCTGTAGTAAAACTATGAATAGTTGTAATATACGCACTTTCGATATGAGTAAGTTTTCTGATTACCTCTATCATTGGAGCGGCAGAATTTGTCGTACAAGAGGCATTAGAAATAATTTTATCACCAGGTTCTAATAGAGATTCATTTACACCAAGTACTACGGTTTTAGTTTCGTCATCATTTGCTGGTGCACTTAAAATTACCTTCTTTAAATTTGGGTTTAAATCAAAATGTTTGCTGGCTTTTTCTTGAGTTAAGAATAAACCGGTTGATTCTAAGACATAACTCACATTGTATTTTTCCCAATGGATTAATGAAGGGTCTTTTTCTTGTATAAAAAGAATTTTCTTACCATTTTCGAATACTAGCGAATTATCCTGAATCTCAAATTTCAACCCTACTCCACCATGAATACTATCATATTTAAGTAAGTGTGCAAGTGTTTTTATATCAGATAGATCGTTTACAACTGCAACATTTACATTTGGGTTAGATAAACTTAAACGTGTAAAATACCTACCAATTCTTCCAAACCCATTTACTCCTACAATTTTGACATGATTTTCCATAGTTTAAATTTTTAATGTTGTAATAAAAATGTTCCGTTTCTTGTGAATTTTTCTCCGTTATTATACTCAAGATTTACTACATAAAAGTAATTTCCTTCTTCTACGGTAATTCCTTTAGGAGTTTTTCCATCCCATGCTTGAGTTAAGTCATTAGTTAAAAAAACGGAATTTCCCCAACGATTAAAAATTTCTAATTTGAAATTTTTTATATCACCTGTATTAATGAAAAATTTGTCATTTCCATTCTTAGAGCTTAAAGTTACTATGTTTGGAATTGTAAGGCATAGCTTTGTTCCTATCTTAATTATTGTATCATAAACACAACCAAAATCGGTTACAATACTATACTTAAACTCATTGTGACCTAAAATTTTTGGTGTGATACTTGTGGTAGTATCGGTTTGTGAAATGGCTAATTTATTATTCCAATATTGAGTTTTGATGCTATTTTGAAAAGTATCCAATACTGGAAATGATTCAGCATTAAACATTATCCCCCAATTAAAAATAAATCCATCGTCTAGGAATTGATTATCTTGAACTTTGATTTTCCATGTCCCTTTTATCGGACAACCTATTAATTTCTCAAAAGTTTCTTCTGGTGTGTAAATACCATTAGGATTCATAGATAAATTGTTGACAATGTTTAGTTTATAGTTTTGTAACATATATTCATCAGCCATTGTACCAAAATTTGCTTTTTTTGTAGAGAAGCAATATTGCCATACAGGACTTCCGGTGTAACCAGGTTCATCAAGATCATTTCCTAGACCAACATCTTTTCCCATAAATCCTCCTGGGACAAGATCTTTTCCTTCTTTTCCAGCATAACTGTTAAATAAAACAATTTCTTGTCCGCTTGGGCATTGTAAGACCATTTCTAAATCGGACAAAGATGAATGTTCAATCGATAAACATACTTGATTTATATCTTTTGGAGATTTGATTTTAATATCGGTTCCAAAATCATCTACTTCGATAGAAGATTCGTATTTTGCAAAACCACCCGATGGGGCATCTGGTAAGTTGGTTAAAACTTTGTTAAGCCCACCCATATTGAAAGATAACATATTTAATGTAATCGGGTGTTCAAGTTTGGTTCCGTCTTTATTTTCAAATGGAAAAGTAACCGTTTTGTCCATACAAAGAGAATCAGGAAGATTTTGTAAAGCGTGAAAAATAGGTATAGCAGAAAATTTCAGTTTACATGTTCTTCTACCAACATATTTGTTGTCTTTTGAAAGTAAAAACAAATTCACAAAATAACCACCGGATTCAATAGGTTTGAAATAGACATTATGTTCTTCAAAAAAACCTACACCTTCAATTTTCCATTCTATTTCGAAGTCATTCAAAGTATATCCTTGAGGTAGTGATAAACTATCAAACGTAAGCTTTACAGAATCTTTGTAAAATTGATTTTGTTTTGTATAAAAACAAGCATGAAGTTCTAATTTTTCTTGATTTTGGTTAACAAAACGATCGTTTATTTCATCGTTTACAAAACATTTAATTATTGGGTTGAATTTTGTCTGACTAAAGGATAGCTGACTAATGAATAATATATGAAATAGAGTTAATAAATACCTCTGCATGTTTATAGATATATAATGTTTTAAATTTACTTACATTTTTAAAATAAACAATTTTTTTAGTATGATTTTATAAAATCTATTTACATTTGAAACGTATGAAAAGTTATATTTTTCTATTTTTATTTGCTTTTAGTTTTCATTCTTTCTCACAATCAGATACTGTGAGTGAAGTATATTACAACAACTTTGTAGTCTATTCTGATTTAGGTTATTATTCTTGTCCTTTTGACATTAAAGTTGAAAAAATTGGTACATTAAAATATCGAAATAATATAAAGCCATTTGTTGGTGTTGGGATGGTTTATAAATGGGGTGCATTGAGAGTTGGTACTTTGTTAAACTATAGCTTGAAAGGCCTCGATGATTATGGTTATTCTAAAATATTTAGAATTGGTACAGAGGTTTTTTATAAAAGATTTTTGTTTGAACTTTCCTATTATAGTATTCAAGGGTATACGCAATTAGATAATGCCATGCTTGGGTTAAATAAATTTATGGTATTAGATGATCTAAATTTTAAATCGTATACATTTAATAGCTGGTTTTTCACGAACAAAAAGTTCTCTCATCACGCTTTGAAGGGGATTAAACAATCTGTAAAGAGAAATAATGGAACTTTTTATTTGAAAAATACGAACGCAATAACTTCTATTGATAATTCAGCCCCAGTTTTACCTGAGAGTGTTCGTGATTTGGTTCATTCGAATTCTATTAATTTTAATACGATAAAAGCCTATGAGATTGGTCTATTAGGTGGTGTTGCATGTGCCTTCAAGTTAAAAAGACATTTTCAGATTGGTGGGATGTTAGGTTATGGAGGAGTATTAATAGATAGGTATCTAAGTACTGGTAAAAACAGTAAAAATCTTATTGGGATTTCACCAAGATATGATTTTCATATTTATGGAGGTTACAATAAAAAGAAAATGTTTATTATGAATTTTTTAGATTTAGAACAGAGAAATATACCATTTTCAGATTTTGAAATTAATTCAAATTTAATTTCATATAGGTTGGTATTTGGTTATCGTTTTTAAGATCTCATTTTATCAAGTATATTGCTTAGAAATTCAGCTTCTTCGTTACTTAATAAATTCGTCATTGTTAATTCTTTGTCAAAATGTTTGTCAATGTCAGAAAGTAAATTCATTCCTAATTGAGAAATACAAACATGTACAATGCGCTTGTCATCAGGGCATCTTTCTCTTTCAATAAGTTTTTTCTCTAGGAGTTTATCCATCAACCTTGTTGTGTTTGGAGAGATTTCTACCATTCTATTTTTGATTGTAGTAACGGTTAAAAAAACACCCTCTCCTGCTCCTCTCAAAATTCTTAGAATATTGAATTGAGGCATAGTTAGGTCGTAATTTGACATGAATTTATTTTGCTTTTTTAAAATCCAATTAGATGTATATCTTAGGTTAACAAATGCTTTTTGTTGTGGTGTCTTAAATTTTGACTTTATTTCTTTTCCAATTTCCATCTTATTTGTTTGAAAAAAGATTTTTTATTTCTGAGACTTCTTTTTGCAAATTTATTAATGTTTTTTTTAAGTTTTCTTGATCAATTTTGATTTCTGGTAAATCAGATGATATATAATTTACAAACTTCCATACTTCAATAATTTCATCCGCATGAACAAAATAAGGTTCGTAAATTGGGTTTGTTGAAACTAATTGAATTGATTCTTTTTCTTTTAGATAATTGTATATGATTTTAAACACAATACCTTCATTTTTGGTCACTACTATACAAGGTGTTCCATTTGGTAAAGTTGTCCAATTTTGTATAAATTCTCCAGTAACGAATGAACCTTCTGAAACAGGTGGCATACTATCACCTGTAATAGGAAATGATCTGTATTTTTTGTTTTTTGATAAAAAAGGCAGGTTAAAAGTCGGTAACACTTTTAGGTAATCAGAATCAGCATAACCTGAGGTATAACCAGCACTTGCTTTTTGAGGAATAAGTTCGATTAATTCTTCATTATTTTGATCAACAATAGTTGTAAGTAACCTAATGTTTTTACCTTGCACATCAGTTTTTAGAGTTGAAAAACAATTTTCCCAGTCCTTGTCTTTAAATTCACTAAAATCTTTTCTAACTAACGTATTAAGGTCAATTTTATAATAATCTGCAATTTGAATTAAAGTGTGGATACTTGGTTCGGCAACACCGTTTTCATAACCACTATAAGTAGATCTCGTTAATTTAATGTCGCTTGATAATTCTTCTTGCGATTTTCCTGTTCTTTTTCTCAAAAGTTTTAAATTGATTCCGATCATGATGATTAATATTTAAACAAAAATAAGTAATTTTTTTAATCAATTTATTTTTTCTGTTTATATAGCTTAAAATGTTCGAATTTATCTTTTATCATCATTGATAATTCAATATCGTTATGTTTTTTTAACGTTGAATCGTCTATGTTTAAAAAGTTAATAAATTGTTCAAATTCATTTTCGTTTAATTCTAAAATTTCATAATGTACATAGATAGACAATAGATCTTTAAGGATTCTATTTTTGTTATCATTATATTTTAATTCATTGACTTTTTTTTCAGTTTTCGCTTTTTGTGAGAACCTCTCATAGAGAGCTGTAATAGGACTTTGAATTGTTGAAATTCCAACGACCATTTTTTTGTTTTCCTTTAGTGTTAGATTTTGTCTTTCTTCTCGAATTTGTTGAATTGATTTTAATGGTTCAATTACAATTGTTTTTAATTGTTTAGTTTTTGGTTTTAAAACATAATTTAAGTTATAATTACACTCAGTTAGATTTGTTGTGTAAAAAAATATTCTTTCATAACCTGAAACGGAAATGATTAAAGTGTCTCTTGGGTTAATAGATACTTCAAAAAAACCATCGGGCTTACCGAAAATACCTTTATTTGAAGTTTTATTGATTAACATCATGTTGTAAAAAGATTGACTTAACGTGGTATCAACAACCCTACCTTTTATATATATGTTTTCACATTGAGCAAATGATCTTTGAACCAACAATAAAAAAATGAAAATAAAAGTAAACTTCATAAAATAAAGTTAATTATATTTTTTGTAAAGTCATTTGTTTACAAATGTGATTTATTAGGGCTCGATTTTAAGATTGTTTTGTTTACAAATGTGTAATATTGTAACTCTTGTTTTTTTTTTAACTTTATAAGAAAAAAAATAATGAACAAAAGGGTTGTTGTAGGTTTGTCTGGGGGAGTTGATTCTAGTGTGACAGCTTTGTTATTGAAGAACCAAGGTTATGAGGTGATAGGTATGTTTATGCGGAATTGGCATGATGAATCAGTTACAATTTCTGATGATTGTCCTTGGATCGATGATTCAAATGATGCATTATTAATTGCTAATCAATTAGGAATTCCTTTTCAAGTAATTGATTTAAGTAAAGAATATAAGGAACGAATAGTAGATTATATGTTTCATGAGTATGAGCAAGGTAGGACTCCAAATCCAGATGTCTTGTGCAATCGTGAGATAAAGTTTGATGTTTTTTTAAAAGCTGCTGAGGATATTGGTGCAGATTATATTGCAACCGGACATTATTGTAGAAAATTAACTAATGAAGATGGTTCGTATAGCTTGCTTTCTGGTTTAGATAAAAATAAAGATCAATCCTATTTTTTGTGTCAATTAAATCAAGAGCAATTATCAAAAGCTTTGTTTCCAATTGGTGAACTTCAAAAAAGCGAAGTAAGAGCTATAGCAGAGAATAATGGTTTGATAACTGCAAAGAAAAAAGATTCTCAAGGTTTGTGTTTTGTCGGAAAAATAAGCTTGCCTACTTTTCTACAACAACAACTAAAACCAAAGAAAGGTGATGTTGTTGAGATAGATCAAAATCACAAAGAGATATTGAGCTATCATTCAAATCCGTATCGTTTAAATCATGTAGAGGATTTAACAAAGCCTTTTCGTTTTTATAAAGACGATGGTTTAAAAGTTGCTGAACATATTGGTGCTCATTATTATACAGTAGGTCAAAGAAAAGGTTTGCATATTGGAGGAAGACCTCTACCCTCTTTTGTAATATCTATAGATGTTGATAATAATGTTGTGTATACTTGTCAAGGTGATTCGCATTTAGGTTTAAATCGAATTGCTCTTAAGATTAAGTTGAGTGAATTTCATGTGATAAATCCAAATTATCAGTTGATTGAAAATAAAGAGTTCTCTTGTTTTGCAAGGATTCGTTATAGACAACCGTTGCAAAGTGTTCAGATTGTGTTGAAAGGAGATTTTATTTATGTTCTTTTTGAAGAGTTGCAAAAAGGCATTACTCCCGGTCAATTTGCTGCTTTCTACCTTAGAGATGAATTGATTTTTTCTGGAGTTATTATGAATTAGGATAAAAAACGTCAAACGTATTGTCCTCATAAAAAGTTATTATTTTAACTTCTTTTTTCATTGATTTTTTCTTTAGTGCTAACAGGTTTCGATCCTTTATTTCATCAGCTTGATTGCTTTCGATATTGTTAGTCTGAGTTTGTTTTCCTGTAATCAGCCATTGAATATCCTCCTCTGGGAAATTTGAAATGAATTTTTCAATAAAATCTATACTTGGTTTGTTTCTTCCAGATAATATATGACTCAAATTAGAACGTTGTATTTTTAATCTATCTGCAAAAGAACTAGCGTTCAGGTTGTGTTTAGAAATAATTATTTGCAGCCTTTCTTTAATATCCATATCTAGGTTTTTACATTTGTAAAATTAATAATAAACACAAGTTTAGTTTGGTTATTTACAAATGTAAAAATTATTAGCACAAAAAAAGGAGTAAAATTACTCCTTATCAAAAATTATATAATTGAAGTTTAATTAATTTTCGTTAAAACTAAAAAAAATCGGGTATTTTTCAATTTGATTATTTTTACCAAATGTAATAATATCCATTAGCTCGGCAACTTCCTGAATTGATAGATTAGAGTTTTCACCATTTTGAAAATGCAGTTTAAGCTTGTATTCTGCGATTGATATACTATTATTAATCATTTTAGTAATTTTTTTAAGTTTTAAAGACTTTACGTTAACAATTGTAAAATGTTACAAAAGTTAATCACTAATATCAATTTTTTTAATATAATCTTTTATTCGTATGTAGATTTCGTCTATAATGATTAAAATCAACACAACCGGAAAAACGAAATATCTTAAACTTTTGTGCTTTTTTAACAGTGGCTTCTCTTTTGTTAGAATAACATCTTGTTTTTCCTCATTTTTTATCTCGACTTCAGGAAATTCACCAAAAATTGATTCAAATTGTGATATACACCATTTTTTAAAATCGTTAGATTTTATCTCCTGATCAGTATCAATTATATCGTAGTACATAAACTTAAAAAGTTAATTAGTGTTGGAGTTTTTTTTATAATAATGTAAATATAAATAATTGTAATATAAGTTATTAAGTTATTAAGCGTTGAATTTTTATTAAGTAATTTAGTTTAGCTCTTAATTTAAATTAAGTTTTTGTTTTCTGAATTAAATTAAGTTATTAAATTTGTTTGTAATGTATTTAAAAGATTTAGAAACAAATTATCTTATTGTCAGTGAGAAAATAAATCATATTTTTCCGCAATTAGAGCATGTTTCTATATTTTACAAAACGCAACATGAGTTAAAACATATTTCAAATAACTCATTTAAAGAAATACCTTCCTATTTAAATTCTAAAATTCATTCACATAGAAATCTAAATTTGAAATATCAATGGTTGCTTCCAAATGATATCTTTGAATTTCAAGATGATGATCAATCTATTTTTTTACAACTTGATATTTTATCTGAACACGACAATAGAATGTTAGTTTTAAATTTTAAATCTGAATTTGATGGATTAAATGATATGTTCTGTCTCATTTTTCCAAAAGAAATCAGGTTCTTAGGTTTGTACAAAACAGCAAAAAATCTAACAACAGACGATAAAATATTAATAGGTGAATTAATTCATAAACTTATTGAAGTTGAGATTAAAACAGTAATTGATTTTCAAATAAAACAGAGAAGACTATCAGAATATTTTAGACTGAAAGAGGATAATAAATTAAATATCTCAAATGAAACATATTCTAAATTTATTTTTAATGAGTTGAGAATAGGAGTTAATTTAATTTTAAAATCAAAAATTGATTTTTCTTTCAGCATAGATTTAATAGATTATGTCGTTAGTAAAAATTATTCTGTAAAGTTTACTACCCAATGTTTAAGTGAAGCGTTCAAAACAATTAGTTTGATAGAAGATATAAAATCTGATTTTGAATTTCAACTTTATCATCTAAAACTAATTGAAAATGAATATGTAAGTTTGAATCATTCGAATCAATCGGTTAGTGTTACTCAAGATAAAGTAATAGATTTATTAGATAGATTGGAAAATACTGCAAAAATAATTGAGTCGAATGGTTTGGTTATTAATGGTAAATTAATTGCTCAGTATTTAACTCCTCCTGTTAGTCCTCCAGCAGTAACTGAAATATTAAAGAAGAATATTAATAAAATTGAACAAAAAATAAAGGATAATCCTGAAAAATGGTCTTTAATCAGAAAATATTTAAAACCATTAAGAGAACTTGAATTTAAACTTCAAATTAACAGATATAATCAAAAAATAGGCTGATTATTTGATTAAAGTTACGTGTCCTACGTAATTATGTTTTTTAAGATTAATATTATCAATAAAATCAATTTTCCACGTATAAACTCCGTCTATACATAGCATTCCTCCATAGGTTCCTTTCCAACCTACAGATTTATCATGAGAAATAAAAATTACTTCACCCCACCTATTGAAAACTGTAAATGTATATGAAGTAGGATCAATCGCATTTGAAATAATGGGTAGAAATTCTTCATTTAGTTTATCGTTATTTGGAGTAAAAGTATTTGGGACATAAATTGTTAATTCAGTTGGAATGGTGATATGTATAGTTTTTGAGTCTTCACAAAAACCTCTTTGTGATGCGTATAGAGTAACGAAATAATCGTTTGATTCCAAAGGAAATGTATGTGTTGGGTTTGTTAATTCTGAACTTACCCCATCACTAAAATACCATTTGTATTTGGTAGAATTTTCAGATTTATTTATCAGTGTTAAACGTGGAGTAAACATTGATAAAATCGTGTCATTTGCTTCAAAATTTGCTATTGGATAAGGATATACTTTTAGAATCGTATCTTTTTGTAGATAAGAAGTGCAACCATCTCTAAAACTTATTACCTTGACATTAAATTTACCTTGTTTAGAGAATTTAACTATTGAATCTTTTTCAATCTGCATTTTTTCTCCATCAATATACCAAATACAAGAATCTAACTTATTTATTGCCGGTATTAAAAGTTTAACATTAACTGGTGCACATCCTTCTTTAGAATTTAAATCAAAATCTGTAATTGGTAAAGAATTATTGATTATTTTAATTTCTCCAAAACCTCCACAACCTGTTTTGGTAGTATAAGACAAATAGATAGAATCTTTTGAATTTGCACTTGGTCTAAAGTAGATAATAGAAGAATCATTTTTATCCACTAAGAAGGTGGTGTCAGACCAAATACCATTTTTACTGAATGCTTGAATTTTATATAGATTAGTATCATTTTTACAAAATGGTCCAACTTGAGAAATTGGAATTTTTTCAATATCTTTCACATTAACTAAAATCTCCGAAGAATCAATACAATTAAGTTTATTAATTATTAACTTATATAACCCTTTTTGGTTTGAAGTAATATTGGTCAATATTGGAGTGCTGTCATTTGATATAAAATTATTAGGTCCAGTCCATTTATATGTAGCATTATTATAGCTTGTTGATTTTAAGATTAATGAATCACCAATGCAAATAGGATTATTTGTACTTAAGAGAATGATCGGTAACTTAGATATTCTAATTGATTTTGTTGTTGAATCAGCTGCTACACATGATTTTTCAATGCTTTTGTATTTTATTTTAAAAATTCCTTCAGTAGAATTTAAAAAATCTATTTCACCTGTTATTGAATCGATCTTGATAAGATCAGAATTAGAACTAAACTTCCCACCAGTTTCAAAATTGGTACTAAAATTTGGTTTTAGATTTGGTGTATTCACACAATAAAGAGAATCAGTAAAATTAAAATCTGTTTCTGGTTTTCTTAAATCTGCAATAAGAATTTCAGTATTACCTGTACCTGTACCACCACATACACTCGATAATATTGTGTATTCAATTTTATAGGTTTTGTTACCTAAAGCTTTTGATAAATCTAGCTGTCCAGTAACTTCATCAACTGAAATTTCTGTTTCTAAAGTAGTAAATTTACCGCCCTTTGTAAAATTAGTTGGTAGTAATGGAAGCGTATTTTTTGAGTTTAAACAAATCGGTCTTGGGTATGAAAAATTAACAATAGGAGCATTACTACCTTCAATTATAATTTCAGTTTTACCTATACTTTGAGCATAGCAACCACTAGCTTTAATTTTATAGGTAATCTCATAAGTACCAGGAAGGGTACCTTTTAGATTAATTGTTCCATTCGTCTTTGAAATTGTAACATCTTGAGGTGCACTAAACTCACCTCCTAAATCAAAATTACCAGAGGGTGTTGGATTAGTACTAGTTATACAAACAGGTGAGTTATAATTAAAATCAGTGTTTTTTTGAATTAATGAATCGATTTTAACATTTACTATTGTGTCCAATTCTGAATTACAATTAGTTTTGGGTAAAAAATATTTAATTTGATAATTTCCTTTTTTCGAGATATTTAGTTTGAGTTCACCCGTAATAGAATCTATAACTAGGTCATCTGAATTTGAACTAAACTTCCCTCCTTTTGTAAATCCATTAATTAATTTTGGTAGCATATTGCCATTTCCAATACAAACTAAATTATCATAACTAAATGTTAATTTTGGTATTGATTTATCAATAATTGTAACAAATACATTATTCGTTGAAACAGTACAGTTTTGACTGTTTTTTACTTCGTAATAAATATTATAAGTTCCAAGAGGGGTATTAGGTAGGTCAATTTCACCTGATAAATTATTTTTAAAAATTAATTTTAAAGAATCCGTTTTAAAGAGACCTCCAGTAATAAAACCATTTGACAATGTAGGTAATGGGTTATTATCAAAAATACAGATTGGTGAAGGGTAATTAAAACTAGGGATAGGACTTGGATTTGCAATGATTTCAATTTCTGTAGAATCAATTTTACTGTTAAAACATTCGTTTTTATTGAATTGATAGTATATAAGGTGTTTACCAGGTTCAGATTTACCAAGGTTAATTTTACCACTTGTTGAATCTACATCAATATTTGTTTTGGAATAAAAGATTCCACCCGAAGTAAAGTTTTGAATTAAATTAGGAGTGACACTTGAATTACTTTGACAAACAGGAGTTTGATATGAAAATTTTGTTATTGGTTCTTGAATTGGTTTTATTTCAACTTTAAAAGTGGTTTGACCTTCAACTTCACAATTATTTTGGGGATTTACCTTATAGGTAACTTCATAATTTCCAGGTTTACTTAAGTTGGGTGTTATTTTACCTGTCGAAGTATTTAGGTTTAAATCCAATGAGTTAGATGTAAAAACACCTCCTTTGACAAAACCATTCAATCTTGTAACAAATTGATCAGGTGAACCTAAACATATGATACTATCGTATTCAAAATCTGTTATAGGTTTTTTTGGTATGTCTTTAATTATAAATGTTTTACTAACTAATCCAACACACCCTCCAGCATTAAATGAAATTGTTAAAGTTTCATCATTTTCAGTTTGACTATCTGCAATTGGATTTATAAAAAGTTGTACTGAATCTTGATTAGCAGGAATTATTATACTTCCAGGTAGATTTTGAAAGTCAGTACCATTAACAGCTTGTCCACCTAAAGTATATGATATCTTTGTCTCTTGTTGTGATTTAATTGCAATTTTAAAAGTAAGTATCCCTTTAGAGCAATTTTCTACAATAGTTGAATCAGAGATAATAGTTAAATCATTTTTTTGTTCTCTAGACTCAGCTGTTATGATATTACTAAATAGACTATTTGCTAATAAAAAAACACCACTATCATAATTTTGATCACCAACGTCAGCTACAGCAATCTTCATATGGTAGGTTGCCCCACATTTCACGGCTGATTTCGCAACTAAAGGAATAGTAAATCCATCGAACGTGATCTGATTTGAAGCCGGTAAGTTAGGGAAATTAGGTACAAAATATTTGGAATAGGTTTTCCAATTGGGATCAATATCATTACAAATAGTTTCGCTGTTACTTCCGGAAACTGTGCCTGAATTTATAGTATTTACACTAACATTTGTACCTGTTGTACCAGGAACTATCGCCAAATTTTGATTTTTATAATCTGGTCCTCCTGATGGATCAGGCCCTGAAAGTAAAAATGCGAAAACATCGTTGAAACTACTGCAATTAAATTCTGGGTATTCCTCAGAAGCAAATACATATTTGAATTGAACTGAGTCTGACATAGGAATAAAGTCAAATTCCAAGATAGTTGCATCTGTTGTTTTTTTTCCTGTTTTATTTATTATTGAATCTAAATCTTTATCAGAAAGATTTGATCCTTGTGAACCTAAGTTTTGAGAAGTATTACTTCCCGCTGCATTTTGTGTATTTCCTGTAGATAATAATATTCCTCTCTCTAGGCCAAGATTATTACTGCCTAGAACATTTTTGTAGGAAAATTCTGCAATTCCAGTTAATTGATCTCCTTTAAAACTGATATTTGTAACATTTACTCCTGGTCCAATAAGTATATCTGAAACGAGTTGAGAAGGTGATTTGGAATTAATTATATTTAATTGTGAATATGAATAAGAGTATGTAAAAATTACAAAAAATATGAAGTATGTTTTCAATAAAGTAAAATATTTGAAATTGTCTTTCATCTAATAATTTTTATCCAAGACGTCTTATTTTGAATTGGGTTGTTTTAATCTAATTGAGTAATTAATTTTTCGAAAAAACCTTTTGATTTTGATAATCTAGATCCATACCAAGAAAATAGTGCACCGTCAACCAATACTATTTTTGAATTTTGGAAACAGAATTGTAAATCTATCATATCATTTTCTGTAAAAGGATATGGCTCAGAGCTTAAGAAAACATAATCTACTTTTTTATGTTTTTCCAAATTTACTACTGGATATCTATTTTCTATAATACAATTCTTTAATCCTATCTGAGATAAAATATGATGAATAAAAGTGTCTTTCCCAACTGACATGAATGGTTTTTTCCAAATTAAATATAAAACTTCTTTTTCTTTAATTTTTGAAAAATTAAGATTATTGAAAGTAGTTTTTGTTTTGGTTATAATTTTATCAGCTTCAAAATTTTTATTAAATATATTTCCTAACTGACTAATTAGTTCGAAATTATCATCTAACGTTTTAACATTTGAAATCCAAACTTTAGAGAATTTCATGAGTTCTAAAATTTCATTTTCAATATTTTCTTCTTTATTGGCAATAATAAAATCAGGTTTTAGTTCTTTGATTTTGTCTATGTGAATATTTTTAGTTCCACCAATAATTTTACATTGAGTTTTTAGATGTATAGGTTCTGTACAAAATTTTGTTATTCCAACGATATATTTTTCTAATCCTAAATCAACAAGTAATTCACTAATTGATGGTACCAAAGAAACAATCCTCTTAGGTGGAGAACTTAAGAGGATTGTATTATTCATTTGATCAATAAATTTCATTCATTTATGCAAAAGAATTTATGATATCTTGTCTAGTTATTATATGATGTTTCCCGTTTTTTTGACTTACAAGAACAGCAGGTGTTTCTTTATCAATTAATTTAGATATATCTTCTATCGTAGTTTGTTCGGATACAACTGGGAATGGTTTTTGCATAATTGATGAAATAGGCGCATTGATTTTATCTGGATTATCTATTAAAAACTGATAAGTATGAGTGTCATTTAATGAACCAACGTAATGATCATCCTTTAATACAGGAATTTGTGAAATTGAATATTTTCTCATTTTAGCTACTGCATGTGAAATCAATTCCTCAGCATAAACCGAAATAAGAGGTTCATCCTTGTGAGAAGCAATTAAATCTAAAGCAACTTTTCGCTCCTCTTCAAGAAATCCTCTTTCGCGCATCCATTCGTCATTAAATATTTTACCAACGTATCTACTGCCATGGTCATGAAAAAGAACAACAACTACATCTTCTGCTTTTAATTCATTTTTTAACTGTAATACCCCTTTAATAGCTGCACCTGCTGAATTCCCAACAAATATTCCTTCTTCTCGTGCAAGTCTTCTTGTATAAATAGCAGCATCTTTATCAGTTACTTTTTCAAATTTATCAATAACTGAAAAATCAACATTTGCAGGTAGTATATCCTCACCTATTCCTTCTGTTATGTATGGATAAATTTCGTTTTTATCAAAAACACCAGTCTCGTGATACTTTTTGAAAACAGATCCATAAGTATCTATACCCCAAATTTTGATATTTGGATTTTTTTCTTTTAAATATTTACCAATTCCAGAAATGGTTCCACCTGTTCCAACTCCTACTACAAAGTGAGTGATTTTACCATCTGTTTGTTCCCAAATCTCTGGACCTGTTTGTTCATAATGAGCTTGTCTGTTTGAAAGGTTATCATATTGATTCACATACCATGAATTTGGAATTTCTTGAGCTAGTCTTTTTGAAACCGAATAGTAAGATCGTGGGTCCTCTGGTTCTACAGCAGTTGGACATACCACTACTTCAGCACCTACCGCTCTTAAAATATCCATTTTCTCCTTAGATTGTTTATCATTAAGAACACAAATTAGTTTATAACCTTTGATGATACAAGCTAGAGCTAAACCCATACCCGTATTTCCAGAAGTTCCTTCAATAACAGTTCCACCTGGTTTTAATAACCCATTTTTTTCGGCATCTTCTATCATTTTAAGAGCCATGCGATCTTTAACAGAATTTCCAGGGTTTGTTGTTTCAACTTTAGCAAGAACTAGCGCATCAATTTCTTCTGCTAATTTATTTATTTTAACAAGTGGTGTATTGCCAATTGTGTCAAGTATATTATTGAAAATTTTCATTTAATTAATTTTTATATGCAATGTAAAGAATTTCATTTTTCATCAATCTATATCTTTCGAATTGATCTGAATCTAATTTTTTTTCTGGGTTATATTCTACAACATTAAAACCAACAGATCTTAACCAATCAGGATAATCTAAGCCAAATAATCGTACATGATCGTATTGCCAAAAATGTTTTTCTCGCTCTTCTGGAGTGACAATATTTGGATCTTCATAGGTAGTATCTCTAGAAAAGTCTTGTGGTACTTGAAAAATACCAAAACCACCGGGCTTCATAACTCGAAAAAGTTCACTCATACATTTTTTTGCATCTTCAACATGTTCAAGTACATGATTACAGAAAATCACATCAAACTTATTGTCTTCTAGTGGTATGTTGTGTAAATCAAAATGCAAATCAGCAAGCGGAGATTCTAAATCACCCGTTAAATAATTTAAGTTTTTTTGGTTTCTGAAAAGTTTATAAAAGCATTGTTCAGGAGCAATATGTAATACATCAATTTCAGGACGAATAAAAAAATCTGATTCGTTTTTTAGATAATACCACATAAGTCTGTGTCTTTCAAGCGTCAAATCGTAAGGGCATAACACATTTTCACGCTGAGTAACATAACCATAGGGTAGAAATTTACTAAAATGTTTTTCACATACAGGACATTCTACTTTATTTCCTTTATACAATAAAGGAGTAAAAATCCGAAAAATATAACTTAACCTAATTAATAAAGGTCTAGGAATGTATTTCAATAAAAGTTTAATAATTTTCTTCATTTTATTAATTTACAGTTCGTAACCAATATGAAATTAAATTTGTTTTTTCAGATGAAAAGTCAGTTGATAATTTGTAAATAGGTTGTTCATAGATACCGTTCTCACAATTGATTTCAAATAGTATTCCATCTCTAGAAACCAAAATAGTAAACTTATCATTCTGTTTAAAAGCATTAATAGCTTCGTCTATATTATCAGAATAAACTCTATAACCATTAATACCAATAATCTCATCATTCACATTAATTCCAGCATCTTCAGCTTTTGAATTAACTCTTACATATTTCACTTTTGGGTACTCTGAAGACTTATCAAAACTAGCACCAAAAGAATTTTTTTTATTTAATGTAAGCTCTACTTTTATTCCGATATTTTCAAAAATTGATTTATAATCAGGTACTTTTGTATCATAAACATGATCGTTTAGAAAGATAGACATATCTTCTTTTAGAAAACTACTTAACGTTTCTTCAAATTCTTTCTCTGTAAATCCTCTATTTTCTTTTAAATAAAATTTTCTATACAGAATTCGCATAAAATCATCTAATGATCTTTCTCCATTGTATTTTGCAATAATTTTTAAATCAATTAATGCTGCAAGTATATGACCATTTGAATAATAAGACATAGTAGTATTTGCTGAGTTTTCGTTCGGTCTATAACCTTTAATCCATGCGTCAAAACTTGCGTGCGCTACTGGTTGAACTTTTCTTCCTTCACTTGCTTCTAAATAATTTAGTGTACCATTAAATTTTTGTAAATATTCTTGCTCGCTTATATAACCTGCTCTTCTTAATATTAATTCGTCATAATAACTGGTAAACCCTTCCATGACCCATAACAATGAAGTATAATTTTCTTGATCGTAATTAAACGGACCTAATTCAATGGGTCTTATTCTTTTAACATTCCATAAATGGAAATATTCATGAGCTACCAAGGATAAAAAATCATTATATTCTTTTCCTGTATATCCCCAACGACTTACACTTAAAGTGGTTGAATTTGCATGTTCAAGTCCACCTTGACCATCGTTTACATTGTGTATTATAAACGTATATTTTTTATTCGGATTGACACCAATGATTTTACTTGTAGTTTCAACGATTTTTTTCATATCGCTTTGAAGTTTAGAAATTTCATAGTTTCCAACACCATATAAGGCTACCGTATGTTTACAACCAGCAGCATCAAATTCAAAAACTTCCTGATTTCCAATTTCAATTGGACTGTCAATTAGCTCATCATAATTTTTGTATTGATATGTTTTAGCTCCCTCATAACGAATTGAATCTGAGGCTTTTTTTAAAGATGTAGTGATAGTGTTAAAATCCTCATGAGGATAGATATCTACTTTTCCTTTTGATTCGGTAGCGCCTTCAACAAACATGAAAATTGAAGATCCATTTATGAAACCATGCGTAGCATCTAGAAAACTAGTTCTAACTGACAATTCAAATGCATATACTTCGTACTTTATTCTAATTTGCTTAGCACCATTTCGCTTGATTACCCAAGTATTTTTTAGGGTTTTGTTTATCTCTAATTTATTAGCGTTTTCATCGTAAGCCCTAACGAGATTTATATTTTTAGAAAATTCTCTAATCATGTAAGATCCTGGTGACCAAACGGGCATTTTAATGGTGATATTTTTACCAGAAAGTTCATCAAGAGTCATCATAACTTCAAAATAATGATTTTGAGGTTTGGACATTTTTAAAGAATAATCAACAGTAATGGCTTGGGATTTATACCCTATGCAAAGTATTGATAATAAAAGAAATATTTTTTTCATTTAAAAAAAATTAATTATACAAAACTTGTAAGTTTATCTTCAAGTATTGCAATTTTTTGAATCGCATCTGCTTCTTTTTTTCTTTCATTTGCAACCACTGCCTCAGGAGCACCAGAAACAAATTTTTCATTGGTTAATTTTCCTTGAACCATTTTTAAAAAACCTCTGGTATAATCTAACTCTTCTTCTATTTTTTTTCTTTCTGCATCTAAATCAACAGTGTCTCCGAAAGGAATATAAAATTCATTTGATTTAACTAAGAATGAGTTAGCATTAGTAATTTTTTCAGTAACATATTCAAGTTGAGATAAATTGCCCATTTTAACAACAACAGAATCAAAACTAGTATCTAAATCTTCATTTTTTTTCACAAAAAGATCCATTTTTACTTTATTAGCAATATTATTTTCTTTTCTAACATTTCTAATATTTGTAATAATTTCTTCTGCTTGTAAAAAGTTTTTTAATACTGTCTCATCATAATTTTCAATTGATGGCCAATCTGAAATAACTAAATCTTCTCCGTTTACTCTTTCAGAGATTAAATGCCATAATTCCTCGGCAATAAATGGAGTAAAAGGTTGAATTAATTTCAATATTTTTTCGAAGAAATTAATAGTAGCTTTATAAGTTTCATTATCAATTGGTTGTTCATAACCTGGTTTAATAATTTCCAAATACCAAGAACAGAAATCGTCCCATACTAATTTGTAAGTAGCCATCAAAGCTTCAGAAATTTTGAATTTGTCAAATAATTCATTGATTTCTGATAATTGTTGATTGAATTTTGCATGAAACCACTCAATACCTTTTGAAGATGAATTAGGTTGTTCAATATTTTTCACTTCCCATGAAGTAACTAATCTGAATGCGTTCCAAATTTTATTAGCAAAATTCCTACCTTGTTCACATTGACTTGTATCAAAAGGTAAGTCGTTTCCAGCTGGGGAAGAAATAAGAATCCCTACTCTAACACCATCCGCCCCATATTTATCAATCAAATCTAATGGATCAGGAGAATTTCCAAGAGATTTTGACATTTTTCTACCTAATTTATCACGAACTATTCCTGTATAATATACATTTTTGAAAGGAAGTTCACCCATATATTCGTAACCCGCGATAATCATTCTAGCAACCCAGAAAAACATAATTTCAGGAGCTGTAACTAAATCATTTGTAGGATAATAATATTTTATCTCTTCATTTCCAGGTTGTGTAATTCCGTTAAAAACAGAAATAGGCCATAACCAACTTGAAAACCAAGTGTCTAATACATCTTCATCTTGTTTCAAATCAGAAGCTTGAATTGATTTTCCAGATTTTTCCGAAGCAGCTAACGTAGCTTCATCTAAAGTTTTTGCAACAACAAAATCATCTGAACCTTGTCCATAATACCAAGCAGGAATTCTGTGTCCCCACCATAATTGACGAGATATACACCAGTCTTTAACGTTTTCCAACCAGTGTTTGTAAGTGTTTTTAAATTTATCAGGGTGGAAAGCAATGTTTCCGTTCATTACATTTTCAAGTGCTGGCTCTGAAAGTTCTTTCATTGATACGAACCATTGTAATGATAATTTTGGTTCAATGACAGCATCTGTTCTTTCAGAAAAACCAACTTTATTGATATGATCTTCAGTTTTAACTAAATACCCTTTTTCGTCTAATTCTTTTGAAATTTCTTTACGAACATCAAAACGATCTTTTCCTTCATAATGCAACCCATTTTGATTTAATTTACCATTATCGTTGAAAATATCTATCGTTTCTAAATTGTGTTTTTTTCCTAGTTCATAGTCATTTATATCATGTGCAGGAGTAACCTTTAAACAACCTGTACCAAACTCCATATCAACATATTCGTCAGCAATAACTGGAATTCTACGATTAGTTAAAGGAACGATTACTTCTTTCCCATGTAATGAAGTGTATCGTTCATCATTAGGGTTGACACAAATAGCAGAATCACCTAATATTGTTTCAGGTCTTGTTGTAGCAATTGTGATCCATTGGTCGTCAGTGTCTGCAACTTTGTATCTAACATGATAAAGTTTAGAGTTAACTTCTTTGTAGATTACTTCTTCATCAGACAGTGCAGTAGTTGCTTCAGGATCCCAATTCACCATTCTTACACCGCGGTAAATTTTTCCTTTTTTGTGTAAATCAATAAATGTATCTATTACTGAATCAGAATATTCTGGATCCATAGTAAATGATGTTCTTTCCCAATCACATGATGCACCTAATTTTTTTAACTGATCTAAAATGATACCACCATGTTTATCTTTCCATTCCATGGCATGTACCATGAATTCATCACGTGTTAAGTCTGATTTTTTAATTCCTTCTTTTCTAAGTTTTTGAACCACTTTAGCTTCAGTTGCTATTGAAGCATGATCCGTACCTGGAACCCAGCAAACGTTTTTTCCTAACATACGAGCTCTTCTAACAAGGACATCTTGAATAGTATTGTTCAACATGTGTCCCATGTGCAATACACCTGTAACATTCGGTGGGGGGATAACAACTGTGTAAGCTTCCCTCTCATCTGGTGTTGAATGAAAATAACCTTTTTCTAACCAATAAGGATACCATTTTTGTTCCGCTTTAGATGCTTCGTACGTTTTAGGAATTTCAATCATTTTATTCGAATTTAGACAAAGATAATTATTTATCATAAGAAATAAATAGTATGAAATGTGTTTTAACTTTGACTTGAATGATTAAAATAGAAATCAACAATTCGTTTTGAATTATTTTACAGATATTAGTTGTGAATCACGTAACAAAATTCTACTTTTGACTCGTTTTTAAATAATATCCGCAAAATGGCTGTATTGGTAAATAAAAATTCTAGAGTAATAGTTCAAGGATTTACTGGAGGTGAAGGAACATTTCATGCTTCACAAATGATTGAATACGGAACAAACGTAGTTGGTGGTGTAACTCCAGGGAAAGGAGGATCTACACATTTAGATAGACCTGTATTTAATACGGTATCTGATGCTGTTGAAGCTACTAAAGCTGATGTTTCTATCATATTTGTTCCACCAGCGTTTGCTGCGGATGCAATAATGGAAGCTGCAAATGCAGGCATCAAAGTAATCGTTTGTATTACTGAAGGTATTCCTGTTAATGATATGGTTAAGGCAAAAGAATTTATTAAAGGATTTGATTGTCGTTTGATCGGACCTAACTGCCCAGGTGTTATTACTGCTGGTGAAGCGAAAGTAGGAATCATGCCAGGTTTTGTTTTCAAAAAAGGAAAAATTGGTATTGTTTCTAAATCTGGAACATTAACTTATGAAGCGGCTGATCAAGTTGCTAAAGCTGGATTAGGTATTACTACGGCTATCGGTATTGGTGGTGACCCAATTATTGGAACTACTACTAAAGAAGCTGTTGAATTATTAATGAATGACCCTGAAACAGAGGGTATCATTATGATTGGTGAAATTGGTGGTAACTTAGAAGCTATTGCTGCTCGTTGGGTAAAAGAAAACGGTACTAAACCAGTTGTTGGTTTTATCGCTGGTGAAACTGCTCCTGCTGGAAGAACAATGGGACATGCTGGTGCTATAGTTGGAGGACACGATGATACAGCTGAGGCTAAAAAACGTATTATGAGAGAGTGTGGAATTCACGTAGTTGATTCACCGGCTGAAATAGGTAAAAAGATGGCTGAAGTAATGGGTGTATTAGCTTAATTATTTCATTATTATATTTAAAGCTGCTTACGAGCAGCTTTTTTTTTGAATTAAACTAAATAAAATATGAATCCTTTTTTAGAAAAATTTGAAACTCCTTTTCAATCATTTCCATTTGAAAAGTTGAAAACTGAACATTATTTACCTGCTTTAGATGAAGGTGTACTACAAGGTAAAAAAGATATAGAAGCAATCATTCAAAATCAAGATACTCCAACATTTGAAAACACCATTGCTGCTCTAGATAATAGCGGTAAAATATTAGACTTACTCGGAAACATTTTCTACAATTTACATGAAGCAGAAACAAGTGAAGAATTACAAGAATTAGCACAAGAAATTTCTCCTCGCTTAACAGCATATGGAAACGATATCATGTTGAATGCTGAATTATTTCAAAAAGTAGAGTATGTTTTTAATCATCAAAGTAAAGAAAATCTAACTACTGAGCAAAAAACATTATTAGATAAAACATATAAAAGTTTTGTAAGAAACGGTTCAAAATTATCCAATGAAGCTAAAGAAGAAGTTCGAACAATAGATAAGGAATTAGCTACTTTAACATTAACTTTTGGACAACATGTACTTGCTGAAAGTAATGATTATAAGTTGGTTATAACTGATGAAGGTTTGTTGGCAGGTCTTCCAGAGGGAGTTATAGAAGCGGCTAAACTTACAGCTCTAGAGAAAGAAATCGAAAATGCTTGGGTTTTTACATTGGACTTCCCTTCATATCTTCCATTTATTACTTATTCTGAAATAAGACATTTAAGAGAAGAAATCTTTTTAGCTTTCGGATCAAAAGCATTTAAAGGAAATGAAAGAGATAACAGTGAAGTAATTAAAAAAATAGCAGGATTAAGACATAAAAGAGCGACAATTCTTGGGTATAAATCTCATGCTGATTTCGTATTAGAGGAACGTATGGCTAAAAATCCATCAACTGTATTTACCTTTTTAGATGAAATTTTAACATATGCTCTACCTGCTGCGAAGGAGGAATTCGAAGAAATTAAAGCATATGCAAAAAGCATTGGTGGACCAGAGGAATTACAACGTTGGGATTTGCCTTTTTATTCAGAAAAATTAAAAAAAGAAAAATTCTCAATTGATGATGAAGTATTAAAACCTTATTTCAAATTAGAGAATGTGATAAATGGTGTTTTTCAAACAGCTAATAAATTATTTGATTTAAAGTTTGAATTACGAAGTGATATTGAAAAATATCATCCTGAAGTATTAACATATGAGGTCAAGGATAACAATGGAAATCATATATCTTTACTTTACATGGACTTTTTTCCAAGAGCAGGGAAAAGACAAGGAGCATGGATGACTTCTTTTAGAAATCAAAAAATTGAAAATGGAATCAATGTTCGTCCACATATTTCAATTGTTTGTAATTTCACTAAACCTACTTCAAATAAACCATCTTTATTAACTTTTAACGAGGTTACAACTCTATTCCATGAATTTGGTCATGCATTACATGGAATGTGTGCAAATGGAACTTACGCAAGTATCACAGGAACAAGTGTTTATTGGGATTTTGTAGAATTACCATCTCAAATTCTTGAAAATTGGTGTTACGAAAAAGAGTGTTTGGATTTATTTGCTAAACATTATGAAACGGGTGAATCAATTCCAGAGGAGCTAATACAAAAAATTGTAGATAGTGCTAATTTTCAAAGTGGTTTAGCAGCAATTAGACAAATTGGATTAGGAAAAATTGATATGGCATGGCACAGTCAAGACACATCAAATGTTAAAGATGTAAAAGATTTTGAATTACAATCAGTTAGGCAGACAGATTTGTTTCCAGTTGTAAAAGAAACAATTACGAGTTGTTCATTTTCTCATATTTTTCAAGGAGGGTATTCTTCTGGGTACTATAGCTATAAGTGGGCTGAAGTGATTGATGCAGATGCTTTTGAAGCATTCAAAGAAAAAGGGATTTTTAATAAAGAGGTTGCGAAATCATTCCACGATAATATCTTATCAGCTGGAGGAAGTGAACATCCATCTATTTTATATAGAAAATTTAGAGGAAGAGATGCTGATCCAAAAGCGTTGTTGAGAAGAGAGGGTATGATAAAATAGAAGATCATTTAAAATTTTCAATAAAAAAAAGGGTGCCAATCAGACACCCTTTTTTTTGTATATAAATGGGATTAGGCTTTTAATAACCAACCAAATTCGTCTTCAATTAAACCATTTTTTAAGTCGTTCATGTATTTCTCCATTTTTAATGAAAAAGACCTTGATTCAACTGCTGGTAAATAATAATCCTCTCCTCTAAATCCTATTTTATTGATATGTGCAATAGTTGCTGCTGTTCCAGCTCCAAAAGCTTCTGTACAAGAACCATTTTTTACAGCTTCAATGATTTCTTTAACAGTTACCTTACGTTCTTCTATTTGAATTCCCCATGACTGAGCAACTTCAATTACACTACGTTTAGTTATTCCTCTTAAAATAGTGTCACTCTCTTCAGAAGGTGTAATCAATTTTCCGTCAATTATGAATACAATATTCATCGTTCCAGATTCTTCTACAAATTCATGTGTTTTAGCATCAGTCCATAGTAATTGATGATAACCTTTCAGTTGACCTAATTTTGCAGGGTATAATGAAGCACCGTAATTGCCCGCTGCTTTTGCACGACCTACTCCCCCCTCAGCAGCACGCGTATAATGCTCTTCAATGAGTACATTAACAGGTTCAGAATAATAAGCTCCCACTGGTGAAGCAAAAATCATAAATTTATAATTATCTGATGGTCTTATCCCAACAAATTCGTCAGTAGCAAACATAAATGGCCTAATATACAGTGAGTAACCTGGTTTGTTAGGTATCCATTCTCTATCTAAGTCTACTAATTTTCTAACACATTCCACGAATAATGTTTCGGGAATTAAAGGCATTCCCATTCTTTCGCATGACTCTTGAAAACGTTTAGCATTCATTTCAGGTCTGAAAATTAAAACATCTCCCTCAGGAGATTTGTTAGCTTTCATGCCTTCAAATATTGCTTGACCGTAATGTAATGCAGAAGTAGCAGGATGAACAGGTATTGGACCAAAAGGAAGAATTTCTGGTGTTTGCCATTCTCCATTTGAATATTCCATCAACAACATGTGATCTGAAAAAAGTCTACCAAATGGAAGGTTTTCCCAATCTACCTGTGTAACTCTTGACTCAGGTGTTTGAGTAATTTTAAAGTTGATTGTTTGTTCTAGCATAAAGCAAGCATATTTACGCGAATATAGGAAAATAAATTGTGATTAATTCCTGATTAGAGTTACTTGCTTGCTAAATATTTGATTAAAGAATAATTTTATATTTGATTTTCGCTTCTTTTCTTGAACAAGCATTAAAGTGCCACCACTCTGTTGGTATATTTTTAAAATTCTGAGAAGACATTACTTTACGTAGTAATTTTCTGTTTTTTATATGAATTGGTTTTAATAATCCTTGTTTTAAATAATATTCTTCCTTCGATGGATAAGCAATTTCCCTAATGTCATCATATCCCGCTCCCATATCGAGTGGTTTTCCATTTTTATCACAGATGGTAAGATCAACAGCTGCAGCATAATTATGAACACTACCATTTGCTGGGTTTGAGACAAATTTACCTCTTTTAGTAACAGGTATTGAATCTAGTGCGTTCCACATAGCTTTTTGAACAGAAAGAGGTCTAACTCCATCGTAAACTAACAAACTGTATTCTGGGTTTAACTTTTTAAGAAATTTTTGACATTCAGAAATTCTTTTAGCAACATCTGGTTGTAAGTAAATTTTATTAATATTGAAATACAATTGTTTATGCATAAAATTATCAGCAGTGGCATATTTGATTTCAATTTTAATTGTTGGGTTTATTGATTGAACATCAATAAGGTTTTCAAAGCCTGCTGGTTTTTCTAATTTTGATTCCTTTATTTGAAATGAAAAAATTAGAATAAAAGTAATAAAGCTTAAAATTAATTTTTTCATTAATCATTTAGTTTTCACAAATATAAGCATGCTATTGCTTTCACAGTTCCTCTATTAATAAAAAATCATTCCTTTTTAATTAAAAAGCGAAGAATTACTAAATTTGTATCTAAAATTTTGAATATGCCTAAAATAGCACAAAAAGCAGTAGATATGCCTGCATCACCGATTCGTAAATTGGTACCTTATGCAGATGCAGCTAAGAAAAAAGGAAAAATAGTTTACCACTTAAACATTGGTCAACCAGACATTGAAACTCCTGAAGTAGCATTAAACGCAATCAAGAATTTTGATCAAAAAGTAATTGAATATAGTCATTCAGCTGGTTTCGAGTCTTATAGAAATGGTTTAGCAGCATACTATCAAAAAACGGGTATTCCAGTTAATTCTGAAGACATTATAATTACAACTGGTGGATCTGAGGCTTTAATTTTTGGTTTCATGACCACTTGTGATCCGGGTGATGAAGTGATTATACCTGAACCTTTTTACGCAAATTATAATGGATTTGCTGTAACAGCTGGTTTAAAGGTAATTCCTGTTGCATCATCAATAGAAAGTGGTTTTGCATTACCACCTGTGGAGGAGTTTGAGAAAAAAATTACTCCTAAGACCAAAGCTATATTGATTTGTAACCCTGGAAATCCAACAGGTTATTTATATACTAAAGAAGAATTAGAGAAATTAAGAGACATAGTAAAGAAACACGATTTATTTTTATTTGCTGACGAAGTATACCGTGAATTTTGTTATGACGGAGCAGTTCCTTTTTCTACAATGAATTTGGAAGGAATCGAAAATAATGTAATTATGATTGATTCTGTTTCTAAACGATATTCAATGTGTGGAGCTCGTATCGGTGCTTTAATTTCTAAAAACAAAGAAGTTATTTCTTCTGCTTTAAAATTTGGACAAGCGCGCTTATCTCCTCCAACAATTGATCAGATTGCTTCAGAAGCTGCATTAAATACACCTCAATCGTACTTTGATAATGTTGTTTCAGAATATGTAATTCGAAGAAATATTATGGTTGACGGCTTGAACAGCATACCTGGAGTATTTTGTCCAAAGCCGAGTGGCGCCTTTTATTGCGTTGCACAATTTCCGGTAGATAATGCAGAGAAATTTTGTCAATGGCTATTAGAAGAATTTGAATTTGAAGGAGCGACAGTGATGATGGCTCCAGCAAGTGGGTTCTACTCTACTCCTGGTTCTGGAGTAAACGAAGCGAGAATCGCTTACGTTTTAAATCAAGACTCTTTAAAGAAATCAGTTCGAATTCTTGAGGAAGCATTGAAGGTTTATCCAGGAAGAATTTAATTTGATACAATTTAAAATAAATAAGGTTGTTCTTAGAGCAACCTTATTTTTTTATTGATTATATGAAAAAAATTAGTGTTATTGTTACAACTTATAATGGTAGTAAAACAATTTCTAAGACACTTGATTCAGTTTTAAGTCAAGAGGGAAAAGGAATTGATTTTGAACTCGAGTTAATAGTTGTTGATGATTGCTCAACAGATGAAACTTATAGCATATTACAAGGGTTTAATCTAATTTTATTACAAAATAAAACAAATTCAGGTGGTCCAAATAAGGGAAGGAATTTAGGGTTAAGTATTGCAACAGGAGATTTTATTTGTATTATAGATCAAGATGATTTTTGGAAAAAAGACCGAATAAAATATGTTTTACCCTACTTAGATAAAGCCCCAATTATTACTTGTGGTTATGAAATTGTTAATGTAACTACCAATAGCTCAATCGTTAGAATTCAAACAGATAAAGAAGAGTTTGTTTATTTTGAAAAAAATGAGACTTTTAAAAAAAGATTAACTAAATCTTTAAATGGTCAAAATACATATATGGCATCCATTTTATTTTCAAATAAATTAAAAAATATATTGTTCGAGGAAAATTTCGGAATGGTTGACTTTGATTGGTTATTACGATTGTTTCATGAACAACCTTCAATTGAAGTGTGTAAAGTTTTATATGAACGATTTGTAGACGGTTCGAATCTCTCATTGAATGAAAGATATAGAAGGTTTGATTTTTATTATTCTTTACTTACAATCGAGTCGTATGAAAATTCTTATCCTAAAGAAACAAAAATTGCTACTAAAAAAATATTTGGTAGCAGAGCAAGGTATTACTATGTTATTGGAAATATGAAAAAAGCTAGGTATTATTTTTTAAGATCTCAATATAATTTAAAAACTTTGTTTTACTATTTAACCACATTTATAGGTAGTAAAATTGTAAAAAAATATTTCAATGTTTTTGGTTAAAAAAATAAAATCAACATTAAATCAGTATAAACAGAACGTTTATTCATATTTTAGAAAACTTAAAATGAGATTACTAGATGATAAGTCATTAGTTTCACATTTAAGACCGCAAATACAGATAAATAAAAAGTGGTATGGTAATAGTTATGGAGGATTTTACATACATCCTGATGTATTAACTAATACTTCAATTGTTTATTCAGTAGGTATTGGAAGAGATTTAAGTTTTGATAAAAAAGTGATGAAAAATCATAAATGTAGAGTATATGGTTTTGATCCAACACCTAAATCTATTGAATACATTAATTCTATTCCAAATTTAAGCTTGTTTAATTTTTATAACTTTGGATTAGCTACAGAAACTGGAAAAGTTAAATTTTATTTACCAAAAAATAAAAGAGCAGTTTCTGCTTCAATAGTAATTTCAGAAGTTTTTGATAAATCAGATTTTATCGAGGTTGAAATGAAAAGCTTTGATGACATAGTGAATGAATTAGCTCATAAAAAGATTGACGTTTTAAAAATTGACATTGAAGGAGCTGAATATGATGTTTTAAAAAGTATTTTAGAATCAAATGTTGAAATAGGTCAATTATTAATAGAATTTCATGATAGATTATTTGAAAATGAAATAAAATCTGTGGAATCTATTAAATTATTAAATTCACATGGGTTTAAAATATTTGGTTCTTCATTAAATCATGAAGAAATCTCACTAATTAATGAGAAATTAATCTAAATAAATAATAAGTTTCTAAAATGTCTATAGTTCAAAAAGATGCCTTTAATACAATGATTTTATCATATTTAGGTGTTTTTCTTGGATATATAAATAGAGGTGTTTTATTTTTTGTGTTTTTAAAAACGAGTCAAGTAGGTTTAATTAACTTAGTTGCTTCAGTAGGATTATTATTTGCTCAATGTGCAAATCTTGGTACCATCTATTCTATATGGAAATTTTTTCCATTTTTTAGAGATGATAAAAATAAAACCAAAGGTTTACTTTTATTACACATTTTAATCGTTCTGATTGGAGTATTAATTTTTACTTCCTTTTCTATTTTTTTTAAAGATGAACTCACCTCTTTTTACACAAATAAATCCAAAGAATTTGTAGACTACTATTATTGGATTTTACCAATTGGTATAGGTAATGTATTTTTTTTACTTTTTGATAATTATCTTAGAGGTAAATACAAAAACATTATCGGAATTTTTGCTAATGAGATTATACTAAGAGTAATAATATTAATTTCATTGTTGCTCTTTGGATTTGATTTAATTGATTTTAAAACTTTTTCCATCTGTTTTTTTATTGCACATGTAATTCCGATGATTATTTTGGGTTTACATTTATTAAAACAAAAGGAATTAACATATAAAATTTCTAAAATTTATATCCCAAAACGATTTCGTAAAATAATTATTTCATTTAGTTTATATAACTATATCAACACCCTTGGAGCATTATTTGTAGTAACATTAGACTCCTTGATGATTGCATCCTATTTAGGTTTGAGTGAAACTGCTGTTTATACTCAAATCGTATTTTTCACGGGTGCTTTAATGATTCCCTACAGGTCGATTATTCGAGTAAGTTCAAATTTTATACCTACTTATTGGAAAAATAAAGAACTAAACAAAATGAATGATTTATATAAAAAAGTTAGTTCAGTTTGTTTGTTTTTTGCACTGTTTTTGTTTTCAATTGTTTGGATAAATATTTACGATATTTTTGCCTTCTTTCCAAAAGAATATGAAAGCGGGATAAGTGTTTTTTTAATTTTAATGATTGGAAAAATAATTGATATGTACTTTGGATTAAATGGAACAATACTTTTTACTTCAAAAAAATACAAATTTGATATTTTGTTTACGATTATTTTATTTGTGATCGTTTACACTATGAATATATTTTTAATTCCAATTTATGGAATCAATGGGGTTGCAATTTCAACTTCTATTTCTTATGTTGTTTATAATATTTGCAGACTTATGTTTGTTTATTATTATTACAAACTACTTCCATTTACAATCAATCAATTCAAATTAATTATTCTTTTTCTGTCTGTTATGACAATAGGTTTTTTTGTTTTTCCGTTAACAGATATTATTTTGTTGAACCTATTCATTCAAACAATCTACATACTTATTTTTTTTATTGGAACTATTTATTTATTTAAACTTGAGGAAAGTTCTATTGAGTACACTAATAAAGGTTTACTTTTTATAAGACAAAGATTTTTTAAAAAGTAAATAAAATCGATTGCTTTAAATTAGTTCTTCAGATAGTTTTTCGTAGTCAATTCCATCGAATGTCCCTGAACTCATCATTAATAATACTTTGTTTTTTGAGTCAAATCTTTTAATGAATTCAATCACCTCTTTTGTCTCATTAACTACTGTAACATTCTCTCCAAAGGCAGTTTTTACCTGAGGAACTGAAATTGGATCTAATTTTTTATGTAACACAACTTCAGGATTGAAGTAGACCAAAGCATGATCTGCCTTCACCATAGTATTTTTGTAGTTTGGTAAAAACTCTTTTTTCAAGGAAGAAAAAGTATGTAATTCCATACAAGCAATAAGCTCTCTTTCAGGATATTGTTCTTTTACAGCGTTTGTTGTTGCTAATAGTTTTGAAGGTGAATGTGCAAAGTCTTTAAACATAACAAAATTGCTGTTTTCAACAACTTTTTGTAATCTTTTACCCGCACCTTTAAAGTCAGCCATTGCTTTTAAAAATTCATCAGATGAAATTCCAATTTCTTGACTTAATTTCATTGCACCTATAAGGTTTTGTAAGTTATGTGCTCCAAAAATTTGTAAAGCGTATGATTTATTTTCAAATTCAATTTCAGTGCCAGTTTCTGTAACAATATATTTTGGTGTTTGATAAGAAATAGTTTTAATTTTTCTTGAAAATTGTTCCCCTATTTTATTTACTTCTTCATCATCAGAATTATACACCAGTGTTCCATCGGGTTCAATACAATCACAGAAAATTTTAAATTGATCGATGTAGTTTTCGAAGGTTGGAAAAACATTAATATGATCCCAAGCGATCCCGCTTATTATTGCTGCATGTGGTTTGTATAAATGGAATTTAGGTCTTCTGTCTATGGGAGAACTTAAGTATTCATCTCCCTCCAGAATCATATATGGAGCTGAATCGGTTAGCTTAACCATACAATCATAACCTTCAAGTTGAGCACCGACCATATAATCGACTTCTAACCCAAGTTTAGATACTACATGTAAAATCATAGACGTGATCGTTGTTTTTCCATGACTTCCACCAATTACTATTCTTTTTTTATTGATACTTTGCTGATACAAATACTCAGGATAAGAATAAATTGGTATACCTAATTCTTTTGCTTTTAATAATTCAGGGTTATCATTTCGAGCATGCATTCCCAAGATAACAGCTTCTAAATCAGTATGTATATTCTTTTCATTCCAACCTATTTGAGAAGGATAAATTCCTTGTTTTTTTAAGCGAGATGCAGATGGTTCAAAGATTTCGTCATCTGATCCAGTAACTAAATATCCTTTTCTGCTTAAAGCGATAGCTAAATTATGCATGGCACTTCCACCAATAGCAATAAAATGAACTTTTTTTATCATAGATTTAGTTTTTTTTCATGTTAGCATTTTGTGTTTCAATTTGCCAAACATGTTCAGTAATAGGTTGATTATCTTTTGAGTAAGTAATAGAATTTTTAGTAACTGTTCTAACATAAACAGCCCCATAGCCATTTTTTACAACAATTCTTCGGGTAATAACAGCATAAGCGAGTCCTCGATCATCATTTTTATTGAAGGATTCTTCCGTCACTCCTTCTGGATAGGAAGCACCGAGTGAATTGGCTGCTTTATCATCAAATTTGATAGATTTGTTATCTATGTTTTCAAATAAATCTCTAATGTCTTGAGATTTATCAAATTGTTTTCTTTCTTCAGAATCATAATTATCAGAAAGGTTATTTGATTTGTTTGAAATTATTGAAGCATCAGAAGATGAATTAACAGAGGGTAATGAAGCATTTATTTTTGAAATATTTGTATTCAATTGATCCATGGTTGAAAATTCATTTTGATATTCTTTTTTAGTTGCTTCTGTACTAGCATCATAGTTTTTTTGATCAATTTTTTTCAGTTGATTAATTGACGAATTTTGACTGTTTTTACCTTTATTTTCAAATTCTGAATTATCAATTTCAACCTTATTAATGTTTAATTGCGTATTTTCATTTGCCTTATTTCTGATCAATTCATTTTCATCATTATTATTACTCATTACCTGATTAAGTGCGAGTAATTGATTTGATTGGTCTTTCTGTTTTGTATCGTTGTTAATTAATAAGCTGTCCATTGATTTACCATCAACTTTGGTTATTCTATCCGTATTTAATACAACATTCTTATTAGTCATTTTTGAAATAGAGTCTTCATTTAAATTGATTTTAGTTGCAATGGTTGAAAAACCAACTTTATTGGTAATATTTTTATTAAATTGATTCCTAGTAGAGCTATCTTGTTTCAGCTCTTTCATTTCCATACCTTTATTTATTTCATAATGTTTTTGGTCATTAGAAAAATTCTTATCAATGTTATATTTATCTAATTCTATGAATGTGGAATCGAATTTATCAATCTGATCAAATTTAGATAATTGATTATCGTTTATTTTCTTTTCTTCTTTCAGATTTAAATGATTTATGTCAGCTATCTTGTAATTTAATTCATCTTTAATCTTCTTTTCTGCTATTTCAATACTATCATTAAATCTTGTAGTTTTAATAGCTAGATAAACATCCATTTCTGCTCCAACTGGCTTTTGAATACTAGAAATACTATCGAGATTTTTATATTTTTCTGTTAATGAAATCGATGTTTTTATTCCTTTTTCATTTTGAAGATTCGAGTATTCATCATTGATGTTATTTAGTTTAACACTTTTTTTCTGAATTTCTTCTTTAAGTGAATCTTGTTGTATTTTGGAATTTGAGGTAACAGCATCTATTTTTTCCATTGCAGATTTAATATCATTTTTTGATGAATTAATCTCTTTTTCCCTGTTTACCAATAGATTTTCTTCTTTGTATGACGATTTTATACCATTACTATCAATTGAATTATTTCTTCTATTTTGTCTTTTAGCTTCAGCTTCAGCTAAAATTTTTTCTGCGTCATTAATTGATAAATTAGAAGAAACTCCTAAATCTGGTAATGGAGCAGATTTCTCAACAGGTTTAGGGTTCAGTTTTGCATCTATTTCTTCTATTTTTCTTTTAGGGTATGCATCATTAGGTTTTAGTCCTAATGCTCTTTGATAGAGAGCCTTTGCGTTTTCAAGTTCGTTTAAGTTAAATTTTTCGTCCGCTTTATTGATAATTTTTTGGTAGTTCTTACCTTCTTCTTCACCAGTTTTGTTTTTTGAATTTGCAATGCTTTTGTCTCTTTGGTTTAGAGCATATTTATCTGATGGGTTTAATGAAAGAGCTTTCTCATATATATCTTTTGCCTCTATAAACTTATTTTGTGAAAACAGTCCATCTGCTTCACGAATGTATTTATTAAACTCATTTTTTTTATCATCAGAAAGTTGTGCTTTCAAATTGAAAAAAGAAAAAAGAAAAAGAATTGTGAAAAAAAAATTTTTCATTGAATTTGAAATTAGCTAAACAGAACTAACAAATATCTTAAAAAATAAAGACTTTATGAAAGTTTCTGTATCAAAAGAGCTAGGTTAATATTATTTTTAATTATTTTTAAATTATTCCATTTGATATTCAAATTACTATGAATAATATAGTTTATTTACTAACACTTCTTTTTTGTTTGATTTTTAGCTTCAAAGCTAGTTCACAATACTTACCAGATGATTTTATTTTGAAATTTAAAGATTCTGAAGAGCTTGTTTCGGTCAGTATTGCCAATAATAGTTATGTGGAACGATTTGTTAAATCTGAAGGGTTTTCTATTCAAAATAAAACAAAAAATTGGTTGTATTTACGTTTGAAAGGAAAATCTTATTATAAGTTATTGCATTCTGAAATTGCAAGGTATGTTTATTCAGATTTCTCAGAACCAAGTTTTCTAAATGATTCATCTAGAGTAATCCATAGAGTTAACGAGGTGCACTCGGGTATGAATCTACCTAATAAATATACAGGAAGAAATGTTGTCGTAGGAATTATTGATTCTGGGGTAGATTTCTTACATGAAGACTTTAAAGATAGTACTGGGAAAACTAGAATTTACAGATATTGGGATCAATCTGATAAATTTCCAACTAATATACCAAAACCTTATAATTATGGGATGATTTGGACTAAGAATGATATAGATAATGGAAAATGTACTGCTATTGATAATTCTGGTCATGGAACAAATGTTACTGGAGTAGCAGCTGGAAATGGAAGAGCAAATGGAAGAAATAAAGGAATGGCTCCCAATGCAACCATTGTGATGGTGGAAACAAATTTATCAGCAGCAAATTGGACATTAACAGTAGCGGATGCTTGTGATTATATATTTAAAGTTGCTGATAGTTTGGGCTTACCAGCTGTGATTAATATAAGTAATGGTGTTCAGTTTGGTTCTCATGATGGTTCGGATCCGGCATCCGAAAAAATTGAAGCACTTTTAGATGAAAAGCCTGGTCGAATAGTTGTTGCTTCGGCTGGTAATTCTGGTAATGCAGGAAAATATCACATTCATGTTGATGTAAATTCAGACACCTCATTTTACTGGGTTAAACCTTCAATTAATGGTATTGCTGGAGTTAATACTATTTATGTAGATATGTGGTCGGATTCAATTGATTTTTCAACTGTTTTTTTTGGAACGGGTGCAAATTTAACTACGGGAAATTTTGCTTTACGTGGTGTTACACCATATCGAAATTTCAATCAAATTTTTACAAAATCACCTGGTGCATTTAGAGATACATTATATGGTTTTTCAGGTAATAAGTTAGCATATGTTGATTACTATGCTTCAATTGTAAACCGTATTGCTAGAATCGAATGGGTTGTAACTTCTATAGATAGTACGAATTATTTTTTTCAGTTTAGAGCTACAGGTTCTGGTAGTTTTGATGGCTGGAGTGGAGAGTTAAATAAGCGAAGTAATGGTAAAACATATACCGATTTTATTACTACTAATTTGCCAACTTCGATTGAACTACCAATGATGAAAAATTATGTGATGGCTGATACGTTACAAACTATTTTCTCATCTTACATATCATCTGAGAAGGTAATCACAGTAGGAAATATTTCTAACCGACATTCCTATAAATCAAAAGATGGTAATATATACTTTAGTAATTTTCCAGTAGGTAAAATATTTACAAGTTCTTCTAAGGGACCAAATAGAAAAAAGGTAATAAAACCAGATGTTGTTGCGACAGGAAATTACACATTGACTTCCGCCCCACTTTACCAATTAAATGATCCAAGTAGAAATAATAAAATTGATGAAGGAGGAATGCATTCTTTGAATGGAGGAACCTCAATGTCTGCACCTGTTATTGCAGGTATTGCAGCTTTGTATTTAGAAAAGTGTTCGAGAGCAACATATTTTAATTTCAAAGATGATTTAACAAAATCTGCTTCAGCGAATCAATATTCTAGTATTTTACCTAATTATGCCTATGGTTATGGAATTGCAAATGCTTTAGAATTAGTTAAGTCAACATCAAATTCATTTACAAATATCGGGGATACAATTATTCAATGTGATTTGCCTGCAAAAGTGCAAATAAATGGTAAGAAAACAATTAATTCTGTTATTTGGAGTGATTTATCTAATTCTGTTACAAAAACTTTTTCAAAACCTGGTGTCTATCAATTTATTTCCTACGATCTTAATAATTGTTTTTCTAAAGATTCAATCAGAATTCAAATTGATACGCTTAAACCAAAAATCTCCATTTTTAATAAAGATTCAAAAACGATTACTTGTTTTGGAGATCCTGTTAAGTTAACCGTTTCAGGAGCGGAAAAATATGTTTGGAATGGAGGTTCTTTTTTAAATAGAGATTCAAATTTCATTTCAATTCCAGGTATTTATAAAGTAATTGGAACAGGAAAAAACAATTGTACTAGTATTGATTCCATTTTAATTACAAAAGATCTAAATCCAACGGTATCAATTTTAAATAGTTCTATTGGTCAATATATCACTTGTAAACAAAAAAAAATTGATTTGAGCGCAACAGGAGCAGTCACATATTCATGGAATCGTGGAAAGAGTTTGTCTGGTTTAACAAACCAAATAATTGACTCTGGTATGGTTGTTCTTGAAGGAAAAGATAACAAAGGTTGTATTGGAAAGGATAGTATTTTAATTTTGGTTGACACGGTAAAGCCGAATTTAAAAATACAGTTTGTTGGTTCCAAATCGATTTCATGTAATAATGATCCTGTTGTTATTCAAGCTAGTGGAGCGGTTTATTATGACTGGGATGGAGGAAACTTTCCTAAAAACGCAAAAAACTTATTTTACTTACCAGGGAATTATAATGTAGTGGCCACGAATTTAAATGGTTGTTTTACCAAAGATAGTATACGTTTGGATAAATTAGATTATCCAACAATTCCTACCATTGAACTTAAAGATTCTTTTTTGATTGCCTCAAAATCTATCAACTATCAATGGTATAAAGACGGAATTGAACTTAAAAATGATACATTGCAATCATTATTAGTAAATGAGAATGGAGTATATATGGTTGCTGTTAATTTGAATGGTTGCGTGTCAACTTCAAGTTATTTCAAAACGAATTTAAGCACAGAGAACATCTCCACTCTCCCTCTTTATTTGTTTCCAAACCCTTTAATTTCCAATCAATTTGAAATTAAAAACGTTTCTAAGAATAGACATATTGAAATAAAAGACATTACAGGAAAAAGTATTGACTTTGAAGAGGTAGGAGTCAATTTGTTTGAAATTAAAAACGCGACTAGTGGTATTTATTTTGTTTTAGTGAAAGATGGAAATCAAAATCAAACATTTAAAATCTTGAAAAATTAATGTTTACAAACATTTATTTCTTTATTTTTGGCAAACAAATATTTTAGTGAATGAATTTAACAGGTATTATTGCTATTTCCGGAAGACCGGGTTTATTTAAAGTTGTTGCTCAAGGAAAAAACAATTTAATTGTTGAATCTTTAGAAGACGGAAAACGTTTTCCTGCATATTCAACAGATCGTATCTCAGCTTTAGAGGATATTAGTGTTTACACATATGAAGAAGATGCTTCCCTAGGTGAGTTATTTGAAACAATTTTTCATAAAGAAAATGGTGGAGAAGCACCATCACACAAAGCAGATAAACTTACACTTGAAAATTATTTGTTAGAAGTTTTACCAAATTACGACCAAGAAAGAGTTTATTTTTCTGATTTAAAGAAAATTTTTCAATGGTATAATTTATTACACAAATCTGGTTTGTTAATACCGACTGAAACTGAATCTGAAAAGATTGAGGAGGCAGTTGTTGTTGAAGAAACCGTTGTTTCAGAAACAGAAGAAAAACCTAAAGCTAAAAGAGCTCCAAGAAAAAAAGTGGTTAAGACTGAAGAATAACTTAAGTTTTATAATTATAAAAAAAGTGTCTATGATTAGACACTTTTTTTGTTTTATTAGATATTGTCACCCCTCACAAACCTATCTCAAAGGTTGAAATACAATTTAGGTTCTATTTTTATTCAAAATCATTTATTTCTGTAGGGTTTTCTAAGATGTTTTCAGCAAGTTTTATCGTGTTTTTCCCCTCTACGCTATCAATAATCCATTTTTGACATTTAGGAAAACTATCTGTCATTCTAGCAATATGAATTACCGATGATGCTTTTACACATTTTTCAGCTTCAAATACAATAAAATATTTCAGTTTGTTGATATTTAATCCGTTTTGAAAGTACATTTCATTTAAACGTTTTGGTGTTCCAATCACAATATCCGCTCCATTAAATAAAGCAATTCGTTGTTTTACTTTATCTCCTTGTTCGAAAACAAGCGTATGAATCATCTGTGTTCTTTTGGATATTTTTAACCACATTGATTCAATCCACAAACAAATATCTTTCGAAGGTGCTACTATTAATATTCGTGGAGCATCATCCTCTGCTGGGATTTGAAGTACTTCTACCATTCCAGCGAGAACAGAAATCAAGGTATTCTCTGTATCGGTTGAAAGAGCAATTACATCTCCACCTGATTTCATTTTTGAAAAACAAAAAGATTGTATTTCAGTTTCAAGTGAAATTTGATTTAATGTTAAATTCTCTATCAATTGTTCAAATTTGATTTTAGGCATACCTTTAATTTTCAGCAAAAATAGGATTAAAACTTTTTTATCGCTTGCGTGTTCTAAAAAAAGCGAGATAAATCGTTAAATTTAAACTTCAAATAGAGACAACGTTGGAAAAATTCATTCATATTAAAGGTGCTAGGGTAAATAACCTTAAAAATCTCGAAGTTAAAATACCACATGGAAAATTTACTGTGATTACTGGTTTGTCTGGTTCTGGTAAATCTTCCCTTGCCTTTGATACATTGTATGCAGAAGGTCAGCGTAGATATGTTGAAAGTTTATCTTCTTATGCGCGTCAATTTTTAGGAAAATTAGACAAGCCAGAAGTTGATTTTATTAAGGGAATTGCTCCTGCGATAGCGATAGAACAAAAAGTAACCTCTACTAATCCAAGATCCACTGTTGGTACGAGTACTGAAATATATGATTATTTAAAAGTCCTTTTTGCACGTGTTGGTAAAACGATTTCCCCTATTTCTGGAAATGAAGTAAAAAAGCACAGTGTATCTGATGTGGTTGATTATATAAAATCAATACAGGAAGGGACGAAAATATTAATCTTATCCCCTATTCTCTCTTTCGAAAAATATGGTGTTGAAAGACAATTGTCGCTTTTGAAAGAACAAGGTTTTGCTAGGGTTTTAATTCAAAATGAAGTACTTGATTTAGATGAAGTAAATTCGGATACACAAGGTATACTAAAAGCAAAACTTGTAATTGATAGAATAAAATCAACTACAGATGAAGATGCTTTATTACGTGTTTCAGATTCTGTATCTTTAGCATTTTCAGAAGGTAATGGAAATTGTGAATTATTTTTACCTGATACGGAGGAGATAATACAATTTAACAATCGATTTGAGTTGGATGGTATGGAATTCGTTGAGCCTACGGAACAATTTTTCACATTTAATAATCCGTATGGTGCATGTAAACGTTGTGAAGGTTTTGGTTCTGTTATTGATATAGATCCAAAACTAGTGATTCCTGACCCTACCTTGAGTGTTTATCAAGGGGCTATTGCCTGTTGGAAAGGAGAAACTATGGGAGAATACCTAAGAGATTTGGTCCTAGTATCTACTAAATTTGATTTCCCAATTCATCGACCAATTGAAGAATTAACTCAGGAACAATATAACCTACTTTGGTCTGGAAATAAATATTTTATGGGATTAAATGCTTTCTTTAGTTTTCTGGAAAGTCAAACCTACAAAATACAATATCGCGTGATGCTTTCTCGTTATCGAGGTAAAACAATTTGCCCTGATTGCCGAGGTACACGTCTGAGAAAAGACAGTAATTATGTTTTTGTAGGAGGAAAAACAATTACTGATATAGTTTTAATGCCTATTAGAGAAAGTTTTCATTTTTTTGATACGATACAATTAACTGATTATGAAGAAAAATTAGCTTCTCGTATTTTAACTGAAATCAAAAATCGTTTACAATTTTTATGTGAAGTTGGCTTGGAATACCTTACTTTAAATCGAACTTCGAATACTTTATCAGGTGGTGAATCTCAACGAATCAATTTAGCGACTTCTTTAGGAAGTAGTTTAGTCGGTTCAATGTATATTCTTGATGAACCTAGTATTGGCTTACACCCAAGGGATACCAAACGATTGATTAGTGTATTAGAAAATTTGAGAGATATTGGAAATACAGTAATTGTTGTTGAACACGAGGAAGACATGATGAAAGCTGCTGATGAAATTTTAGATATTGGTCCGATGGCGGGGATATATGGTGGAGAGGTTGTTTTTCAAGGAAATGACTCACAATTACGCAGTCAAAAAAATAGTCTTACTGCGCAATATCTAACCAAAGAACGAGTTATTCCCATTCCTGAAAGAAGAAGAAAATCTAATCAATATATTGAAATACTAGAGGCAAAAGAAAATAATTTACAAGGAGTTACAGTTAAAATTCCATTATATAGTTTCGTTTGTGTAACTGGAGTTAGTGGTTCAGGTAAGTCTACTTTAATTAAGGAAGTATTATTTCCAGAAATCAGAAAGAAACTTGGTGTTTTTGGAGATTATCAAGGAGAAAGTAAAGGAATCGATGGAGATGTAAAGCTGATCAAAGCGATTGAAATGATCGATCAAAATCCAATTGGTAAGTCTTCTAGAAGTAATCCGGTTACTTATGTGAAGGCCTTTGATGACATTCGAGACCTTTATTCAAGACAATCTATATCAAAATCAAGAGGTTATAAACCCGGTTTTTTTAGTTTCAATGTTGAAGGAGGTCGTTGTGAAATGTGTGAAGGAGAGGGTTCAATCACTGTAGGAATGCAATTTATGGCTGATGTTCATCTTACATGTGATTCTTGTAATGGTTTAAGATATAAATCTGAAACACTTGAAGTTACTTATCGAGGAAAAAATATTGCAGATTTACTTACAATGGATATAAGTGAGGCTCTAGCTTTTTTTAAAGAACAAAAAGGAACCCTTGAAGATAAAATTGTGGCTAAAATTCAACCATTAGAAGATGTTGGTTTAGGCTATGTAAAAATGGGACAATCTTCCAGTACGCTTTCAGGTGGTGAAGCACAGCGAATAAAACTTGCTTCCTTTTTGACTAAAGGAACAAATTCTCAACATACCCTTTTTATTTTTGATGAACCTACTACGGGATTACATTTTTATGATATAGAGAAATTACTAATTGCCTTCCAACGATTAATCGATGCAGGCAATTCAATCGTAGTTATAGAACACAATGGAGATATTATTAAATGTGCGGATTGGGTTATTGATTTAGGTCCAGAGGGGGGTGATCTAGGAGGAAAAATTGTGTTTGAAGGAACACCGGAGGAATTAATTAATACAGCAGATAATTATACGGGTATTCATTTAAAAGATAAATTTTAGATTTGTAGAATGAAATTTCAGCATCCTGGGTATTTATTCTTTTTATTTTTTTTGATTGTTCCAATCATTATTCATCTATATAGCTTTAGACAATATAAAACGTTTTACTTTTCAAGTATCATATTTCTTAAGAATATTGACCAAGAAACAAAATCAATTAGAAAATTAAAGCATCTTTTAATATTAATATCTAGGTTATTAGTTGTTTTGTTTTTGGTGGTTACTTTTTGTCAGCCTTTTATTCCTTTAAAAAATAATAGTCATCAAAATACAGGGAATGTGATTGCAATTTATATTGATAATTCCTTTTCAATGAGTCAATTGGGTGTAGAGGGTCAATTATTATCTCAAGCAAAAGAACAAGCTAAGAAAATAATTAATCAGGCTCCTATAGGTTCGCGTATTTTATTATTTACAAATGAGTTAAGTGCATTTGAAGAACAATTTACTTCAAAGATTAATTTGTTAAATCGTTTAGATAAGATTAAAATTCAATCATTTAGTACACCAATAACAAAAGTGATTGATCGCATTCAGAATATCGTTACCAACCACAAAGAAATTTCTTCTTTAAATAGTAAGCAATATATTTACTTTAGTGATTTTCAAAATAATAGTGCGATTCGGAAAGTTAAAATTAAAGAAAAAAAACAAAGTTATTTTTATCCGCTTCAGTTAACCCCGCAAACAAAAGGTAATGTAGCAATCGATAGTGTTTGGTTTAATGAGCCAAATTTTAAAATAAAGGTTAACAATGAGTTGCATGTGAAAGTAAGTAATTATGGAGAAGAAGATTGTTCGAATTTAGAAGTTGTTTTAGACATAAATAAAACGAAAAGAACTGTTTTTGTTGATTTGAAAGCAGGAAATTCTAAAGATATAACTATCAATTATACTGATTATCAATCTGGTATTAAGCAAGGTAAAATACATATCAATGATAAAAATCTAGATTTTGATGACGATTATTTCTTTACTTATGAAGTACTTCCCTATTCTTCCATCCTTATCATCAATGGCGAAGATGCAAATGGTGCTGTAAATCAAGTGTATTCTCTTGATAAATATTATCGATTAAGCGAAGTGAAATATGGATCTTTTTTGCCCGATGACTTAAAAAACAAACAATTAGTTGTTTTAAATGGATTAAAAGAAATAAATCAAGGTCTAGCTATTTCCCTTAAAAATTTCCAGAGGAAAGGAGGTTCACTTGTACTTTTTCCCTCGAAAGATGCTGATTTACAGAGTTGGAATTCTTTCTTATCACGTATAGGAATTTCGGGGATCGGTAAATTTGAAAAAAAGTGGTTAGAATGTGAAAAACCTTCGATTGAATCTCCCTTTTACAAAGGTGTTTTTGAGCAAAATCCAAAAAATATATTGCTACCTAAAGTTAAAGGATATTATTCTATCAATAATAATTTCAATTCTTCTATTCTTTCATTACAAAATAAGAAACCTTTATGGGTAAAACAAAACACTTCTTATTTGTATACTAGTTTGTTAGATAGTTTAGGTTCAACTATCGTTTCAAATAGTTTGTTCCCAGTTATTTTATTAAGGATTGCGGAATTAAGTCAGCAAAAAATGGATATATCTCATCGATTGGGTTCTGAAAATCGTATTCAAATATACCCCACAAATTCTTCGAATACATCAAGTAAATCGGTTACACCTTATCATTTAAAAAATGAAGTCTTAGATTTGATACCTTATTCTGAGGAGATAAACAATGAAAATTTCATTTCTTTGGTTGGACTTCAACATTATCAAGGCTTAAAACAAGGTCTTTATCTGTTAGAAAATGAAAATTATAAAACCAATATCGCTCTTAATTACACAAGAGAAGAGTCAAATATAAAGTCCTTGAATTCAGATGAAATTGTTGCATTATTTGATGGTGTTGATTCAAAGCATTTAAATTATACATCTATTGAGTCAGGTACAGAATTACTAAAAGTAGATTTGGAAAAACCACAAGAGTTTTGGCGAATTTTCTTATTTTTAGCACTTATTTTTGTGTTAACCGAAATGGCTTTAACACGATTTATGAAATAAACCTTATTGTTTATGAATGTTTTAATCAAAAATGCGCGTGTATTTGATACACAGTCCTCACATTATAATCAAGTTGTTGACATTCGAATTAAAGATGGAATCATTTCTGAAATTGGCATTAATTTAATTGGTTCTGATGAATTCATAATACAAGAAGAAGATTTATATGTTTCTCAAGGTTGGGTGGATGGAAAAGCACATTTTTGCGATCCGGGTGATGAACATAAAGAAACGATAGAAACGGGTTTAGAAGCAGCTGCTTTTGGAGGATTCACTCATGTCGCAATGTTACCTTCTACTAATCCGGTTGTTGATGGTAAAACTCAGATTGAATATGCTCTTCGTAAATCAGAAAATCAAGTGAGTTCATTAATTCCATTGGGATCGGTGACAGTAAAAATGGAAGGTGAAAATCTATCTGAAATGTTTGATATGTATCAATCTGGAGCTAAGTTATTCACTGATGATACAAAGCACTTGTCAACTGGTATTTTATATAGAGCTTTATTATATGCTAAGAATTTTGATGGGAAAATCATTGCTTTTTGTAGAGATAGTTCTCTTGCTAAAGGTGGTCAGGTGAATGAGGGCGAAGCATCTACACGTACAGGTTTAAAGGCAGATCCAGCAGTAGCTGAAATCATTGATTTAAAAAGAAATATAGAATTGGCTGAATATACGGGAGGGAATTTACATGTTACGGGCATTTCATCAAAGGAATCAGTAGAAATTATAAAACAAGCAAAAGCGAAAGGAATACATATTACTGCAGATGTTCACGTTGAACAATTGATTTACAACGAAAAAGAAGTGTTAGATTTTGATGTGAATTTCAAATTAAAACCAGTGCTACGTCGTGAGGAAGATCGTTTGGCTTTGTGGAAAGGTCTAAATGATGGAACGATTGATGCTGTTTTTTCAAACCATAGACCCTTTGACACGGAAGAAAAAGAAGTTGAATTTGATCATGCATCCTTTGGTAATTTGAATTTACAAACGGTTTTTAATTCTTTTAAAATAGCAAAAGAATTTGATTTAGAATTAGTTATTGATATATTATCAAAAAGAAATAGAGCGATTTTAGAGGTTGAATCTAGACCAATCAAAGTAGGAGAAAAAGCAGACTTAACGTTCTTTAATCCAACTAAAACATGGGAATTTACGAAAGAGGATTTAGTTTCTAGCACCAAAAACACTCCATTACTTGGAAAAACACTTACCGGATTTGTTTACGGAGTTTACAACAATGGAAAAATGCAATTACGTTAATTAAAATAACAGTGAGGTGAAAACCATTCTTTCATTTATGTATCAATTTTTTAAAGGAGCTCAAACAGTGGGCTCCTTTTTTCCTAGTACCCCTATTTTAGCTTCAAAAATTGTGAAACACATCGATTTTTCTTCTGCAAAATTGATTGTTGAAGTCGGGCCAGGAACAGGTGTTTTTACACGAAAGATATTGAAAAAATTAAGTAAAAATGCTGTTTTTATTGCATTTGAATTAAATGAAAAATTTTACAATAAACTAAAGATTGACATCATTGATCCTCGTTTTGTTTTAATTAATGGTAGTGCAGAAGATTTACAAACATATTTAGTACAAAATGGCTATTTAGAAGTTGATTACTTAATTTCTTCTATTCCACTTTCAAATTTTAAAGGAAAGAAAATAGTTACTCTCCTTCATTCCTTTAGAGATTTAATTGGTGAAAAAGGAACTTTTATACAATTCCAATATTCTTTCAATCAAAAACGTTTGTTTCACAAAATGTTTTCAAAGGTATTGATGGATTTTACTCAATTTAATATTCCGCCAGCATTTATCTACGTTTGTAAAAACTAGACCGATTTATTTCGTAATTTCGCTAAAAATAAATTGATATGTCTATAGAATTAAACGATGTAAGTTACTGCGTTGGAATGAGTATCGCAGAAAGTTTAAAACAACAAAATCTTAACGATTTACACCCTGAAGTTGTTGCTGAAGCTATTAAAGATGCTTTTGGCTCTTCTAATACTCGTTTCACGATGGAACAAGCTCAAAATATCATACAAGTATATTTACAAGAACAAAGTGAAAAAAAGTTTGCTCAAAATAAAGAGATCGGAAACCAATTTTTAGAAGCAAATAAAGCGAAAGAGGGAATTTTTACTACTGCATCTGGTTTACAATATGAAGTGATTACTGAAGGTAAAGGTAAATCTCCAGGAGCAACTGATGTTGTTGAAGTTCATTACCACGGAACGTTAATTGATGGTACTGTATTCGATAGTTCTGTACAACGAGGAACGCCTGCTTCTTTTGGTGTAAATCAAGTGATCAAAGGTTGGACTGAAGCTTTGCAATTAATGAAAGAAGGTTCTAAATTCCGTTTATATATCCCTCAAGATTTAGCCTATGGTGCTCATCCGCATCCAGGAGGTGCTATTGAACCTTATATGGCGTTGATTTTTGATGTTGAATTATTACAAGTTAAAAATTAATGAAACGTTTTTTTTATTTTCTTGTAGCTTCAACAATCTTAGTTTCTTGTTCTAATGAAAACTCTGATTCGGAAGATATTAATCTTAAAAGTTTTAAAGACAAAATTTCTTATGCATTAGGTGCTGATCATGCACGTGCCATTTCAGAATCAGGTGATCCAAATTACAATAAATATAATTTAGATAAAATCATTGCTGGTTTTGCTGACGGTTTGAAAAATGATAAGGCGTTTGATGAGACCTGTAAAAACAATCTAATGAAGTTATATGGTCCAACTAGAAAAGGGTTTGATGCTAAATATGCAGATCAAGGGTCTGAATGTATTGGTAAACTTTCAGGAATGATCTTTAACACTTCTTGGAAAAAGAACAATGGTTTAGATAAATTAGATTTGAAATTAGTTCAAATTGGGTTTAAACATGCTATTCAAAAACGTGACACTTTAATCAAACGAGACGAACAATCGATGATTATTCAGAATTTCATGTTTGATATGTATAAGATCAACGGATTGAATATGATTGAAGAAGCCAAAACTAAAAAGGGAGTTAAAATTTCTAAAAATGGAGTTGTTGTAGAAACTATCAAAGAAGGAACAGGAACTAGCCCACAAGCTGGAGATGATGTATTAGCGCATTATATTTTAATGAGTGCAACAGGTGATACGCTTCAAAGTTCGTTCGATATGGTAGAAGTATATAAACAACCTTTAAATCCTTTCTCTTTAAAATCAGTAATACCTGGTTGGCAAGAAGGTATGCCTTTAATGAAAAAAGGAGGAACTTATAAACTTTATGTCCCTTATCAAATGGGGTATGGTGAACAAGGAATGTATAATCCGCAAACACGACGTTACGATATACCACCTTTCCAATCGTTGATTTTCTATGTTGAGTTAATCAACCACGGGAAATCAGGAACATTGGTGAAATAATTATTCGTCTCCCTCCTTAAGGAGGGATTAAGGGAGGTGACAAAATTACCAAATCGTCATCCCCCTTAATCCCCCTTCAAAGGGGGAAATAAAAAACCACCTTTTTTCTATCCTTTTCTTTCGATTTCTCTTAGGTTTTCCATTTTCTTCATAGCAAGGAAACCATTGATGTCTTCAAAATGTTCTTTCACGCGTTTATTACCAAATTCGAACACTTTTGTTACCAGACCATCCAAGAAATCACGGTCGTGAGAAACTAAAATCAACGTACCATCAAATTCTTTTAGGGCATCTTTGATAATGTCCTTTGTTTTCATATCTAAGTGGTTCGTAGGCTCGTCGAGAATTAATAAGTTTGCCGGTTGAAGTAATAATTTCAATATCGCTAAACGCGTTTTTTCTCCTCCTGAAAGCACTTTCACTTTTTTCGTACTTTCTTCCCCTCCAAACATAAACGCACCTAATAAATCTCTGATTTTTAAGCGAACGTCTCCTTCTGCAGCTTGATCGATTGTTTCGTAAATTGTTAAGTTTTCATCCAATAAAGAAGCTTGATTTTGAGCAAAATATCCGATTTGAATATTGTGACCTAATTCCAACGATCCATCAAAGTTAATTTCCCCCATAATGGCTTTGATCATGGTTGATTTACCTTCTCCATTTCGACCAACAAAAGCTAGCTTCTGCCCTCTTTCTATGGTGATTTCAGCATCGTTAAACACTACATGTTCATCATACGATTTTGATAATTCACGAACAATCACTGGGTAATTACCAGAACGAGGAGCTGGTGCAAATTTCAATTTTATCGCAGAAGTATCTACTTCATCAACTTCAATGATATCTAATTTCTCTAACATTTTCACACGAGACTGAACTTGCAATGTTTTAGAATAGGTTCCTTTAAAACGTTCTATGAATTCGGTTTGTTCTTGTATGAATTTCTGTTGTTCTTCGTATTGTTTTTGTTGTTGTTCGCGACGTTCTTTGCGTAACTCTAGATATTGGGAATAATTCGTTTTATAATCGTAAATTCTACCCATAGTCACTTCAATAGTTCTGGTTGTGATATTATTTACAAATGCTTTGTCATGTGAAATAACAACCACTGCTTTCGCTTGATTCACTAAGAAATCTTCTAACCATTGAATAGATTCGATATCCATGTGGTTCGTTGGTTCATCCAATAAAATCAAATCAGGTTTTTGTAATAGTATCTTCCCCAATTCGATACGCATACGCCATCCACCACTAAATTCCGATGTTGGTCTATTGAAATCAGAACGTAAAAACCCCATTCCTTTTAGTACTTTCTCAACTTCTGCTTCGTAATTGGTATCTTCAATAGAATAATAAAGTTCACTCAATTCAGATACGCGTTCAATTATTTTATAATAATCTTCAGATTCGTAATCTGTTCTAGTTTCTAATTCTTTATTGAGCGCTTCAATTTCATCACGCATCGCAAAAATGGTATGGAATGCTTTACTCGTTTCCTCGAAAACGGTAGCATCATCTTCAGTTAATAAATGTTGTGGTAAATACGCAATTCTATACTCCTTTGGCGCTGAAACCTGACCATGAGAAGGTTTGTTTATTCCTGCAAGAATTTTTAATAAAGTAGATTTACCCGCACCATTTTTACCCATTAAAGCAATTTTGTCATTTTCATTAATAACAAATGAAACATTACTAAACAAGGTTTTTCCACTGAATTCAACACCGATCGCATCTACCGAAATCATAATTTAACTATTTAAAAAAAACAAATTTACACATTTGGCTTGTGTTCTCTCAATATTTCTTTTGTCAACTTTATTAAGCTCCATGCGTTGATAAAGTTTAATAATATTTTTTGCGATAGTACACTTTAGGTTTTATTTTTACATAAATCAATAATTTAAAATTATGGCACAAGTTCAAGAGAATTACAAAACAGATATTCTGGAACAATTGGTTGATGAAATGGATTTGATAGTTTATAATGATGATTATAATACGTTTGATTTTGTAATTGAAACACTAGAAAAAGTTTGCAAACATGAACCAGAACAAGCAGTTCAATGTACTTGGATTATTCATTTCAAAGGTAAATGTAGTGTAAAAAGAGGTTCGTATGAGTCTTTAGAGCCATTGTGTACTGCCTTGTTAGATAGAGGATTGAATGCAGAAATAGAATAATTTTGTTAATCAAGTTGCAATTTTAAAAATTATATTTATATTTGCAATCAACAAACGGCTTCGTAGCTCAACTGAATAGAGCACTACATTACGGCTGTAGAGGTTTAAGGTTTGAATCCTTACGAGGTCACCAAAGCGGAGAACTGGTTATTTTTAACCAGTTCTTCTTTTTTTACCCCATTCAAACTTCCTGATAATGTGTGAATTAAATCAAAAATCACATTCACTTCTGAGGTTTGAACTCGGTCATTTTTCTTGCAATACCACAATCCTCTTGGAAACAGTAGTTTTAGAAATTTTTGATTCTCGTAGAAACTCATAGACCTCCAGTGTTTACTGATGTTTTTACAGAAATCTAACGCTTTATTTATACAAAATTCAAGGTTTGAACTCGTGTTTCCATTACTTCCTAAAATTTCATTTAAAGCATCAATTTCTTCTATGTATTGCTTCGAAAATTTAGCGTAAATTTCATTCGAAATTTCTCCAATTGCATATCGTTCTTCAATTTTATCTAACTTGTTTTTTAACTGCGTTAGATTTGTTTTAATCGTTTTGTAATCTGATTCATCTTCTTTAGAAACTTCTGAAAAAACATACGACATCACATCTTTAATCACTTCAATCAATACTGGTTTTAATTCATATTGTTTCAATACCTTTTCAAAGTCTTCATGAAGCTGATTTGCATTTTTAGTACCAATACAGCCATTTGTTCTGCATTTGTAATAATACAAACGCTTTGCCTTTACTTCGAAGCCTGAGAGTGGTTTATTGCACTCATTACAAAGAATAAATTGTCTTAAAGGCAGATTTTCATTTTCATTTTTATGCTCTTTAGGATGCATAGTTAGTTCAATTTGATTTAGCCTCAAAAAATCTTTTTGAGAAATCAACGGTTTGTGTTTACCTTCATGTGCTTCACCAGGTAAGAGTTTGGTAGTTAAAATCCCACAATAATATGGGTTCTTAAAAACTTCGCCAAGTCTTCTTTCGTTGATGTTTACCCCTAAACGATTTAGTTTTCGAACAATCTCTGCATTTGAAAATTCATTATTTAAACGCCATTTAAATGCTTTTTGAAGATGTTTTCCTTCCTCTGTAATTTGAATATCCCAATCGACGGCTTTACTATGAACCTTTTTGTTTTCATATCCTATTGGAGGTGTCCAAAGCCAATACCCTTTTCGAACCAAGTCTTTCATTCCAACTTTTGTTTTGTCTCTTCGTTGTTCATTGTCGAATTGACTAAACATATAAAACATACCTTGTTGAAATTTTCCTGCAGCAGTATCTGTTTCGGTATATTGGGTAACAGCCATAACATTGACTCCAGTTTTTTTCAATGATTCAGTTATATATGCAGCATTTGCACCTGTTCTTGAAAATCGATCGTAAGAATACACAATAATATAGCCTATACTTTTGTTTTTCTTTACATAAGTAAGCATCTTATTGAATTCTTTTCGATCATCTGTTTTCGCTGATTCGTGTGTCCCTCCAAAATATTCTACAACATTTAGACCTTTAGATATTGCAAACGATTCACAATACTTTTTTTGTGTTTCTAAACTCGTGTTATCTTCTTGATTTTTTGACGAGACTCGTGTATAAATTATGGCATTCTTTCTTGTCTCTAATGATTTATCCATTGGAGAAAATTTCTGGAATGCCTCTTGTAAATTTTTCATGTTTTTACTTTAATGAATTGTTAATAATGATTCTACAAATTGTTTCTAGGCTTTCAAGTTCAAATGAACCCATTCCAAAACTGTTTAATTTTCTCAGTAATTGAGTTTTGATTTCTTTAATTTTTTCCTTTTTCTTGTCAATAGTTTTCATCCTATTCTCGGATGCGTTCACCTTCGTTGTTCGATAGGTTCACCTTGTTTCACAATTGCTTTGACTTATTCAATAGCGTTAATTATAAATTGTTATTTTTTAAATTTTGTTTTGTGTACATTTTCAACAAATACTTGCTCTTTGCCATTAGCAGTTATTATAATAGTGTTATATCTATTTTTGAATATGTAATCTGAAACTCTTTTTTCTGCGTAAAATTTCTCTTTTTTAGTCGCATGCATTATTTTAAGTATTTCTGATTTTTTTTGATCAAAAAATAATTCAATTTTAGTAACACTTGGATCTCTAATCGATTTTAAAATTGTTAATTCATCATTTGTTATCATTGACATTTTTTCTTCAGCAATAAATTCAAATGATATACCTTCAAAAAAAACTGAGCTTAATATTTCTGACATCGAAAGATTAAAATAACTTCCACTTAATAAAACTCTGCTTGGTTCATTAATTTCTATTTGTTCAATATCTCTACCTTCTTTTATAAAGTAAAAATCACCATCTTCATCGATTTTAAAAGTATATGTTAGTTTATTTATGAACATATCATATATTACCATTTCTAATAAATTAATTTGAACGTGATAATCACTGGGATTGATATTATTTAGTATTTCCAAAATTTTATCTTCTGATATTTCTGGACTCTTAGTTCTTATAACATCAAGCACACCTTTTTGTAAAAAACTTTCAATATCAACCTTATTAAATTTGTACAGTAATTTTTCCTTAAATGCTTGGATTATTTTAAACTCGATTCCAAAATCTCTCATCTTTTCAATGCATTTTAACCAAACGCAATCTAAAAATGAGTAGTTGTTTGTTGATCCTTTTACTATTTCTTTAAAAAGCAATCCTTTGCCTTTCCATTGATTTACAAAACGTGGCTCAATCATCAGATCTTTAGCACTGTATTGAATCCTGTTTATTTTCTCTTGAAAATCAGTTATTTCAACTAGCATTTCTTGTGTTTTACTAGTTTCAAAATTTAGTTCTTCACTTTTTTTTATCATGGTCTTTTTATATTTTCTTTTCACAAAGATATTAAAAGAATTACAAAATAAAAACATTTTTTTAAATTAAACATTTTTAAATTTACAAACCCTCCGTTTTGTTTGGATAGTTTTTTTTGGTTTATTGTATATTTACAAACTATTATTCAACTTAAACAATGAAAGAATCAGAACTTAGAGAGAAAATATTCATTCTATCCGAAAAGTATAACGAAGAAAAAGACTCCATAGAACCTATAAAAAATGAAGAACAAATTGAATATCAAATAATTGATATGATTTTAGATTATATGTTAACCCAAAAAATAATAGAATTAAAAGAAATAAAATCTGCTAATAAAATTCAACTAATTAATTTTAATTCGTTAAAAAAACAATGAAATAGCTGAGATTAATTGGTATTACACACAATTATTCTACCCTGGATTTTATGATTCTTTTGAAGAATTTTTAGATATGTGTAAAGTGAGACTATAATTGTAAATTATAGGTTAAAATTTCTCAATTAATAATGGTGAAACTTCCAAAACTTCCCCTTTTTTTGTTTTTTACAACAAATTTCACAAAATAATTATATCGATTTCCACCAACCAAAATATCAGTAACTATAACAGCAGAAGATTCTGTTTTTAGCTTAACATGATTACAAAGGCGATAGACAATCTGACCAAAACAATGTTTATACAATTCATTTGTTTTTTTTTCTTTGACGACCTTCATATACAGCCTTGAAAAATAACTTTTTTTGAATCTTGTGTATTCTTTATTATTTTTAGAATAAGAGAGCAAGAAATCGTTTCTTGTGATTTTTTCTTCGTTTTTATATACTTGTTACTAATACTCGAAAGTATACCTAAAGTAAAAACAAAAAATTAGGATATGATTTCATAGAAGAATTTTTATTTGTAATTTAATTGATAATAAATGGATAACGACATCAACCCAATTCTTGATACCCTCTTACTAAATATTACTAACTAAGATAGAGAGTTGTTAGTTGTGTTTAATTATTAAACAAAAAATTTATGTTACAAGATTATGCAGTAATAATTCAAGGAGCAGCAATAAGAAGCTCAGAATTTACAGAAAATAGAGAGGCTTTGATTTTAAGACAAAGTCACATTAAGAATAATGGAGAATTAGTTTTTTCAACAGATGAAAACTATATAGAAATAAATGAACAAAATAAACGATATCTCATTCAGGAAGGTGATATCATAATGGCAACAACTGGTCCCTTAAACATAATTGGCAATATGTTTCAATATAAACTCCCAATGAAGGCAATTGTTGCTGGTCCTTTAATCATAATAAGACCTAACGAAAATCCTGAAGGACTTTACAATCGGTTGAAAGATAAATATTATCATATTAAAACAATGGTATCCCCAATTGCAGGTATGACTAGAATTACTATTAGACAAATACGAGAATTGGAGTTATAAAGAAATACCTATAATAATCAACAACAAACAAAATTTTGAAAAAGTTATAATTAATATTTTTTTATATGAAATTCAATAATATAGAACTGATCCTAAAAAAGTCATCTTATGAATTTGAGGTGAATGATCCTGTTTACCAAAAATCAGAATGTATATTTTGTAGTGAAAACTCAAGTTTTGGTGGGTACTCTTTTGCTTATGCTGGATTAATATATAAAATGTTAGTACCTGTAGTTCAATTTCAAAACGAAAAGCCTGTATATCCACTAAGAAAAATATTATCGTTAGATAATCTTAGTAAACCTATTCAAATATGTACACCTGTAATAAAAAACAACAGAGTAGAAGCTAAAACACTAATGAACGAAATACTTGATGTAAGTAGAAAAAATAGGTTTTGTAAAATTGTTTTTACCCATTTCATCAAAATCAACCAATCCCATCATAAACTAAATATGCTGGGGATTCTAGATGCTTTAAAAGAAAATAATTTGAACTCAGAATTAAGCATTGTTCTTTCAATTGATGAAAATCATATTGAAGCATTTGAGGCAATTCTTAATGAATATAACAACGCTTAAGTTTTTTTTAACTTTGATTAGATATATATGCGATTATAGTCTAAGCGATCATAAAGACTACGCGCGCGTTTATGAAATATGTTACTAAATCAAAAATTATTTCAGATAAATAAAAGAGGCTGTCTCAAATATTAGAATAACAGCCTCTCAATTTTTACCTAGGGGTGGGAATTTAAACCTTCATCGGATTACGCCAGATGACCTACGACCAGTTTTAAATTAGGAATCACTGGTTTCCTATGTATAAATAAATTAGACCAACTCAAAATTTTGATTTTCATCAAAGGGAAAAAAACCGCCATCTCGATCTATCAACATGATACTATTTGTGTACTCATTATCTAATAAAAATTGCTTTACTGTTTCTACAAAAAAGGGTAATGCTCTATTATCATGATCATTATTTTCCATCAAAGTAAACCCCATACTTAATTTGTTTATACCATGAGTACCTAGCATTTTTTTCAATAGTTTAAAACTATAATTTACCCTCTGTTGTACAAAGTTATTAATGTCGATCTCTCCATCATAGTTATTATTTATAAAGAGAAGATACGAGGTTTTATTCGTTTCATTTTCAATTATTTTATATAAGTTATCAAATTGAATATTATCATTAAATCTAATATTATTAAAAATATTTTCATCACAAACTATCCAGTTATTTTGTGAGAAAGTATAAGTTCTAAAATTATCGTTTTCAAAAAATAAATTTCGGCTTTGGTTCTTGAAGACTATAGTGGCATCAACAATAAAAAAGTACTTGCTTAAATTATCTTTTTTACGATGAATGTATTTAGAGGAATTGTCAACAAATGATATTCCTGAAGAATTTAAGACATTTTGTTTTCCTTCGATATCTAAATTACTGAATGCTTCAATTTCATAATTATTAAATATATAAATTGCTAATGTTTCATGTATTCTTAGATTATCTAGATTTTCACGAATAACATTTAATCTATAACTAGGATTGTTAATGGAATCTGGATTTAATGTAAACTCACGTAAATAACTATTTAATATATTATTATTAATTTCCATCTCTATATTTATTTTAATTACATAATCAAATCGAAGTTACAAAATAAATCAATTTTAAAAGCTAACTAGACACAACATTATCAGTAATTTATTATTCTAATTCAATCTATTATAAATATCAATCGCCCATTGTATTTCTAAGGATTTGTTTAAGCGATGGATTTGTTCTTCAGATATATCCGTTAAAAATATTCTCCAAATAGCATATTTTTTGAGTAGTTTTTCAATATTATCACTATCATGAACGATGTGTTTAAGACAATCTTGAATAAAAACTTGGTCGACTTTGATTATATTTTTTTCCTCAATAAGTGTCTTTAAGAAAATTTCACGAATTTCTTCGTGTTGGAATTGTGACATGATTTGTAAGAAAAATTGCGAGCTTGATTCCTTCATAAGTTGACTAGCAATAATTTCCCATACTTTTCGTCTTTCCCATAACTCAGAAATGGATAGACCGGCCTTTTCTGTTAAATGATATTTTTTTTGATTGAAAAGTTCCAAAGCAATTTGATGAAGCGTACTGTTTTTAGTACTATCAAAATGAATATTTTGCACACATTTTAATGCTTCTTCAAACATACCTTGTTTTGTCATTTCAATGGATATTACCTCAAGTACGTAATTTTTATAGTTCCAATCAGAGATGTCATTTGAACATTCAATTGCTTTTGATGTATTGCCCTGTTTAGCCATTTTTAAGGAAATGATTTTCAAAAAATAATCTTTTTTTAACTGATTATTTAAGTGTTTTGCAAAATACAATGCTTCTTCATACTTTCCATTTTCTACCTCCTCAAACAAAAAGTATGTATGTAAATCATTTTTTATTGTCAAATCCTCTATAGTTGCGGAAATTTGAAATGCTTCTTCAACCTTATTTTGTTTGAAAATCTCTCCAAAAAGTCTATTTATATTTATAGGAGAAAAATAATCACAATAATCATTTAATTCTTTGGCAAATAAAAAGGCTTCTTTAATCATTGATAGGTTGATAATTTGTGGAAATATTTCTTCTATATCGGATAATTTAAATACTATTTCCTCTTCATCGATCCAACCTTTATTCTTTTGAATTCTAATAAACACCATCACGTAAGACAGAATGTCTTGCATCATTTTTTTAGCTTTTATTATTTGACCTTGAGTTATGAGCTCAGATATAATGTCTTTCCATTTCTCAAAATAAAAATCAAAATTATAATTGTTAAAATCTTTTTGTATTAACATAAGAGCATCATCTAATATAGAGGATGACTCTGCAAACTTACTCTGTAAAAATAAGGCATGGGAAATATCTTTTAAATCTAAACATCTCGAAAATGCATTAGCTAACTCGCGCGCCTCATTCAGTATTGGATCAACATCTTCTATGAAACCTTGTTCTGTTAATTGATTTACCACAGAAAGCATGGTTCTACTAGAGTTTATCTTACGTGCGTATTGTAATGTATATTTAAGTATTGTACGTGAATCAATAATCGTATGCGGAGATGATTCAAACATACCTAATTCTATTTCAAACTCTTTTATAATATGTCCCTGCATAGCCATTTTTGAAGAGATTTCTAATAATGTTCTTGTTTTACTATCTTCTAATTGAAAAAACTCTTCATTTCCGTCTTTCATAATTCCTACTAATTGAATAGCAGCCTCAAACAAATTTTGTTTTAGTAATTCAAAACAGATTTTTTCTAAATCATTGTTATCTAGCTTATCACTAATTAAGTTAACACATTGTAAAGCTGCTTGTAATCTGTTTTGATTAACGAATTCCATTAAAATGTCTGCAAATGATGGGGGAAACCAATTATAATATTCGCATCTAAATTCACTAATTGTATCTAATACTGCTTCTAGATTTCCTTGTTTTGAAAATTCAATGCAAATTTTAGAAAGAACATTATTTGCATATTTTATTTCTTTTGATAATTTAAATGCTTCATTCAATTTCCCTTCATTGGCAAGTTTAATGGAGATATCGGTAAGTAAATTTTCTCTTTTTTCATTTATAGTATCTCTTACTGAAATAATCGATTCATTCATCAAATCGATAATATCCTGCCATTTGGATTGAAACGATAATTCTGAACAAATCGCTTGAATTACTTCGCTCTTCCAATCATTATTCGAAATGTTCAAACTCAATTCAAGCGCTTTCTGCATTGTTTGCTCTGCTTCGTCCAATAAGTTAACGATATATAATTCAGAGGAAATAGCAGCTAGTCTTATAGCCTTTTCACCATCATCTGTTGTATCGTTTGCTATAGCGAATGCTTCATCAATCTGACCATGTTTTACTAATTGCTTTACTAATTTCATGGTGATTATATAATTAAAGTTAGTCCCTGTTCTAACCATAGTAATAGACTCAACCCATTCTCTAGCAATATCAAGCTTTCCTTTTTTTTCAAGTGCTGGAATAAAATCGTCGAAACAATACCATGAAGTATTATCACCTCTATCATCAATTATACTAAAATTTAACACTTCAATCATATGAACCTTAGCCATTTCCAGTCTATCTTGTTCAATAAGGGCTAAAGTTTTTAATATTTCTACATCATATTGTTCATTATATCCTGTGTATTTCTCAAGTTCACTTATAGCATGATCTATTGAGATTAAAATTTCAGAATCTCTTTCTGCATTTACTTTATTTTCTTCTGTAGTCAAATGAAGTAATGATTCTATTTTATATACGATATCTCCGACACCTAAAATAAATTTATACACATCAAACCCTTTACCTAAATAAACCATTTGTGAATATATTTTTTTTAACAATTCTTTATATTCCTCTTTCCAGTAGGGAAAGGGTATTTCATTGTAAACTTCACCTAAAACATCTTTCAAAGACCAAAATCTATCGTAATCATCATCATCATAAACATCAAAATTATTTTCTTGATGTTTCTTAGAAAGTTCATTATCTAAGAGTTTATAAATAATATTCAATGCTTCATGTAAAAGAGAGATAGCTTCAGAAGTTCGCCCTTGTTTAGAAAATTCTGACGCAACAAATTCTAAAATATAACTTTTACTATATAATTCATTAATTGTACTTGCAAAATCAAGTGCTTCATCTATTTTACCATGTTTTGCGTATTCAATACCTAATTCTCCAAATGCTATGTTTTTTTGCCATTCATCACTAATTCTTTTGGCACTAGCATAAGCTTCATTTAGTATGTTTAATTTTTCTATATCCACTTTTTGTGTATCAATATTTCTTATGATAGTAATTAACGCATAAAAAATATCAAAGTCGTTGTTTAATGTTCGAGCAATTTCAAGAGCTTCTTCGATTCTTCCGTGACATCCTATTGAAGTAAATATACCTGTTATAGAGTCTCTTTTTATTCCAAAATCATTGATTTTCTTTGCGATAGTAAGTCCTTCGTGAATAAACGCTAAAGCTTTTTCTTCCTTACCCTGTTTACCAAGTTCTGTGGATATGTCCGTCAGCGCGATACATATATCAGATTCTTTTTTTAAATTTCTAGCATGTTCAAGCGCTACATCAAGCTTGTTTTGTTTGATTAACTGCTTTATTACAAAGTTTTTACTGCAAATGTTTTCTAATACTTTTAGTTCACTATCCGAAAATGGAGCTTCTCTTTCTAGACATATCTCTATTTCTTGTTCATTGAAGTAACTGAAGTAACCTCTTTTTAAAACAATTTTATAATCTAAATCTAAAGCAACCCATTGTCCTGCCATTTTGAAAACTAGGTTTATCGGAAAAAAGTCACTCCAATTCAAAAGTTTATAATTCATTGGGAGATGCTCATCTAAATGATTCAGTAGTTTTTCAAGGGCTTCTTTTTGGAAAGGTTTATTTTTACTATCCAAAAGTGTTAATTCCATCAGGCACGGCATGTAGAGTTTAAACTTACGTTTCAACCCTTCCTCATCATTATTCGCAAAACTTTCTATTCGTTTCAGGGCTAAATCTATCTCATTGTCAGTAACTAAAGTCAACACGAATGGTGCTTCAGCTGTTTCTTCACTTTTTAATTCTACCAAATTAAGTGCTGATTCCAACTGTAAATGGTAATCATTTAGTTCTAAAGATTTTTCCAAACTTAGCTGGTAAAGATTTTTCGTTGCATCAAAATGCCTTAATACTTTCTTTTGTGTATCTGTATAATCCTTATTTTGAAAAAGTGAAAACAAGTCTGTTTGGTGCACTTTTTGACTGCTTACGCTTAGATGTCGTCCATAATTTTCTAAAGCGTATCGCTGTTCCCATTCACCCATTTGATTTTTCCAAGTGGAACAAAAATGAATAATCTGCGTATTTGCTTCATCTAAGTTAGCAGATTCCCATTTCACCAAATATTCTCTTAAACTTTCATGGAATAATTGATATCCTATCACACCCTCATCAAGGATACTTTCGTAACAAAACTCTTTTATAAGAACGTTAAGATGTTTTAGTGTTTCATCATCAAGATTATTAATCAGACCTAGATGTCTAAGAGTCAAAAAATCGTATGCTGCAGCCAATAAATACATACACCTTAAAAGATCTTCACCATGTATATTTTTAGCATATCGTTGCAGAATGGATTTGTAATAATCATTTAGTTCAATGGGTAATACATTACTTTCATTGACTTTAATGAATCCTTTATCAATTGAATCACACATTAATTTTAAATACAATGGATTTCCTTGAGAGGCGTTTACAACTTTTCGAAACCAACTGTCTTCAACTTTCAGATTATATCTTTGGGCTACTTCATCAAGTATTTCCTGAATGTTATTTTCTGTTAAACCACCTAACTCAATTTTTACAAAATTTTCTCTTGGCAAAGATGCCCAGAGTTCTTCAATTTGTGTATCGCTACCAGGTCGCGAACTAAAAATAAAAATTATATTATCAAATAGTTGACGAGGAAGGTAACTAACTAAATTGTTTTCTGTCCCTTCATCCAAACCATCGATGAATATCAATAGTTTTTTATCTTTATTTTGCTCGCTCCATATCCGCCACTTGGAAAACAATTGTTGTTGTATATTTAGAATAGTTTTACCCTCAGACTTAATTTCCCTGGCTTGAGGAAAAAGATCATCCGTTTTTTTAATTAAATCATTCAAAAAATATTCAATCTGAGCTTGGGCTGTTCCGCGACGAATCCATGACGCAATTATCTCGGTATTTATCAGCTCATTTTCCAATCGTATATCTTTAATAAATTCAGCGACAAGTGAAGATTTACCTATACCTGGATGACCAAAAATGCAGAAATATCCATTTTTGTTTTTTTTTACATAATCTAGAAATTGTGTACGTTCTATTTGTCTACCTATAAATCTATGTGAGTTTTGTTTTTGTGTCATAAAAATCTATTTTAAATAGTATATATTGTGTAACTTCCTTTTTTTTAGTGAGTTGTAACAAATATATAAAGTTTATAAATATACTTTAATTACGCTTTATTTTTTAATGCGTAACAAACTATTATTGAAAGATAAAAACTGTTTATTAATAAATCAAACGGATTTTAAAAAAGGTATGTATAAAATATCAAAACAATTATTAGAAATCAATTTAATAAAACAAAGAAAAGTAATGCAGGAGCAAAGCCATTTGATGTTGTCATGATGTTCAAAATATTGATTTTACAACGTTATTATGGTCTTGGAGACTCACAATTAGAGTATCAAATAATTGATAGAGCAAGTTTTAAAAAATTTCTTGGTTTGGAAAGCGGTTATAAAGTGCCAGATGAAAAAACAGTTTGGTCTTTTAGAGAACGAGTTACAAAAAGAAGGGTAGATTGAGAAAATATTCAAACAGTTCAATGCTTATCTTGAAGGTAAAGGTTTAATAATGAATAAAGGTAAAATGATTGATGCAAGTTTTACAATTGCCCCACGTCAACGTAATACCCATGATGAAAACAAAACAATAAAAGAAAATAAGGGGGTGAACTTTGGAATCATAAACCAAACAAAAAGAATCAAATAGATGTAGATGCTCGCTGGACGAAAAAAAATGGAGAAACCTTTTATGGACATAAAAACCATACAAAAGTAGATGCAAAGTTCAAATTCATTGATAAATATAAGGTTACAGATGCTTCAGTACATAACTCTCAAGTATTAAATGATTTAATTGAAGAAAAAGACCAAGGACAAGATTTATATGCTGACAGTGCTTATCCTGGAGAAAAGCAAAAGAAAATCATATCATCATACAAAATGAATAATAAAATCCACGAAAAAGGATATAGGAACAAACCATTAACAGACCAACAAAAACAAAGTAATAACGAAAAGTCAAAAACCAGAGCTCGTGTTGAGCATGTGTTTGGATTTAATGAACAAAGTATGAAAGGGTTGTTGGTGAGGTCTGTCGGTAAAGCAAGAGCAACAGGAATTATAGGACTTATAAATCTTACTTACAATATGTTAAGATATGAACAAATCATAAGATTACCGCCTCAAAATTAATAAACAACAATGAAAAATCATATATGTAATTATATGTTAGTTAGTTAGTCTTCAAAATTAAATTGAGAAACAAAAGAAAAATAGTATATCTTTGGAATGATTTGAAAGTTTAGTTAAAGAGTTCTGCGAAATTTTCAAATTAAAAAAAAGAGAAAAAATGAATTTTCAGAACTCACCTTAAAAACAAATGATGAAACTAAATGAATATTTAAAAAATCATTTTCCTAATGATTTAGCAAGGTTAAAATTTCAAAAACCTAACTCTGTTATCCAAGATACCCTTGATTCTTTTAATATTGATCAACATACGATTTATTTTGGTGGTTTGAATTGGGAGAACTTAGACCAAGACATTGAACATATTGATAAAGAGTGTTACGAACATTTCTTTTTTTGTTTATTTACGATAACAATTATTGACTTAACTATATTTTCCCATTTTAAACATTATTACGATATTTTCAGAGGTAAAACAAGGTATCCTAAATTTGGGTGGAGTGGTTACGGTCCTCATTATGAAAACCCAAAAAAATTAATCGATATCCCTTTTCAAAAAGGACTAATTAGAATAGATGAAATTTACATAGATGAATATGTTCAATTATTTATTTCAGAAACTAATTCTTTTCTTGAATCAAATCTCAATCAAATTACAACTGTAGATTTTTTCAATTCTCTACTAACAGACAGAGATTTTCAGTTAAATGAAAATGAAGAAAACACATATACACCACTCATAATAAAAAAATTAAAAGAAAAGTTCGAAAATTAGCCAAAAGTTCAAACAAACCCACATCGCAATACCAAGTGTAATTATGCATAGAGTCCTTACTTGGTAGATAAGAGTAAAGGAGTTTATTAACTAATGATTTAGCAATAAGGCTAAAAAAAACAATTATAATAAAAATAATATGCCAAACATTACACAATTTATACAAGTAGCTAATCAACAAACACCTGGCCAAAATACAACACCGTCGGCTTTAGCATACAAAAGAGAAAATGAAATACCTTTTGAAAATCTAAATGTTAAAATTTCTTTTGGAATAGGTAGCGCAACCTATATTCCTTGGATAGCATATCTAGGCTATAATCAATCTGTACAAAGGGGGATTTACCCTGTTTTGCTTTTCTATAGAGAATTTAATTTATTAATCTTAGCCTTTGGTGTTTCTGAAAAATATGAGCCATTAATAAATTGGCAAGACCCAGAAAATTATTTAACAATAAGTAACTATTTTGAACAAAACCAACTTGGGAAACCAAGAAAATATGGGAATTCTTTTATACACACCGTGTACGATACTAATCAACCAATTGATGAAACATTAATACAACAACAAATAATAGACTTAACAACATTTTATTATGCTTGTTTTAATCCTACACCTAATGATCAAGGAGAAATTGTTCCTGTTTATGACTTTGATACTGACCCAGACAAACCATTTATAACTCGAGAAGTCTTCATTAAGACAACAAACCTATTAAAACGAAAAAGAAATATTATTCTTCAAGGTCCTCCAGGTGTTGGTAAAACATTTATAGCACGTAAAATTGCTTATCAGATTATGGGACAATCTGCTGATGCATTTATAGAAATGATACAATTTCACCAATCATACAGCTATGAAGATTTTATTCAGGGATTAAGACCAACAGTTGATGGGTTCAAAATAATTCCAGGTGTATTCTTCAGATTTTGTCAAAAAGCGATTGCTCATCCAGACAAAAAGTTCTTCTTCATTATTGACGAGATAAATCGAGGCAATTTAAGCAAAATATTTGGCGAACTTTTAATGTTAATTGAAGCAGACAAAAGAGGAGGAAAATACTCAATTAACCTTACCTATTCCGAATTTGATGATGATAAATTTTTCGTCCCTGACAATCTCTTTATTATTGGAACAATGAATACTGCTGACAGGTCACTAGCAATCGTTGATTATGCCTTAAGAAGGCGCTTTGCTTTTGTGTCTCTACAGCCTGACTACGGTGATAATTTCAGAAACTTCCTTATAGGAAATCAACTTTCACAAATAATGGTAAACCATATCTGTTCTTCCGTTACCGAAGTGAATAATATTATCAATGAGGATATTAATTTAGGAAGTGGGTTTCAAATCGGTCATAGTTATTTTTGTAATAGCCCAAATACGATTACTGAAGAAATCTGGTGGCGAGAAATTCTAGAGTTTGAAATAAAACCATTACTATCAGAAATTTGGTTTGATGATGCAAATAAAGTATCGGATATGATGCAAATATTAGCCTATCCAGATTAACGATGAGAATTCCCATTCTAAATATCTATCACTTATTATGCTATGCATGGAAAACACTTGATGAAAAGGAACGAATTAGGGTTGAAATTGATGATACTACGGAATTAGTTGACCTTTTTGCAAAGGTTTTAATAAGAGCAACAAAAGTACTTATTAAAAGAGGAATTGATAAAAGTTACATTGAACATAATGAAGAAATTGCAGGAGTAAAAGGAAAACTATTAATAAGTGAAACTGTAAAGAGTAATATTTTATTTAAACAGCGAACTATATGCAATTTTGATGATTTTTCACCCAATATTTTAAGCAATCAGATACTATTAACAACTATTTATAACTTAATTAGAACACAAGGAATTGATAAAGAATTAAAAGATGAATTAGATTCACTTCATAAAATGTTTATAGGGATTGATCTAATTGAAATTAAGAGTTCCCTATTTAAGCAAATTCGAATTAATAGAAACAATCGGTTCTATGGTTTTGTGATGAATGTTTGCCAATTAGTATTTGAAAGTACATTACCATCCGAGGAAAAGGGAAAATATTTGTTCTCAGATTTTACTAGAGATGAAAAGAAAATGCCTATACTTTTCGAAACATTTGTCAGAAATTTCTATAAAATTGAGCAACATATATTCTCAAGCGTCAAAAGAGATAATATTAAGTGGTATTTCGAAATTTCGGACACATTAAGTGACCAATACTTACCAAAAATGCAAACAGATATTACTTTAGAAAATTCAAATAATAAAATAATAATAGACACAAAATATTCTCAAAAAACAATGACTATCAACTACAATATGGAAAAAATAAAATCAAGTCATTTGTATCAAATGTTCAGCTACTTATTAAATCAAGAAAATGAAACTGAAAAGACAAGAACAACTACAGGAATTTTACTTTATCCAACAATAGAACAAGACTATGATTTGAACTTTAGGTATAATGAACATGACATTAAAATCAAAACAATTAATTTGAATACTGAATGGCAAAATATACATAATAGACTATTGTCAATTATAGGTATCAATCAAACTTAAACACTCTAAATAACAATTATATAATAATATAATTAACAACTTTTTTAGTATATTTAATAAGTTTAAAAAAGTACCCTATGTTCTTAAAATACAAACATCCCAAAATTGATGATCATTCTTTATATTATTTAAAGACTGATAATTATCAAACAACGCCTGTAGACTTAACTTCTTTTATTCTTGATAGAATTGATAAAAACAAAGATATTAGTGAGTTTATAAAGAATTTTGAAACATTAGGTATAGAGAATGATATACCAAGTTATTTTCAAAATTACATGAGTATTGCAGATGTTGAGTTAACCTCAAGAGTTTTAGCGCCAATTGCCAATCAGATTGAAACTTATATTAAAGGTTGTAAGAATTTTGATTTAGAAAGTTTTAATAATGCATTAATCGCATCTATTAATGAACTAAAAGAAGATGAAATAGTTGAAGCTTTATTTGCAAACCGATTAATTTGGAACTATTTAAATGATAAAAATAAGTTAGAAAGTAAATTAAAGTCTTTCAAATATATAGATTCAATTAATCCTAAGGAGATAGATAAATTAAAATCTATTGCAATTCACTTTTTTTTGAAAACGAGTGATTTTAATCTGCAAGAGTTGAATTCTTTCAAGTTAAATACAAAACCTAATGTAGTATTTTATCATAACGATGATAATAAAATTTATCTTGAAATTGATCATGAATCAAAAACCGTTTGGTTTGATAAAGAAACATCAGATTGGATAAATAGAACAAATACGGTCACATTTGATGGATCATGTGACTTTGATACCCTTATACATTTATACTTTTTATTATCTGAGACAGTTTTAAGTGGTAGTAATAAAGAATATAATATGAAAGTAAGGTCTTTCAAACCAATTTGGTTTAGAGCAATGGGTTACACTGTAAAACCATCTGGCGAATATGCAAAAACCTATTGGAAAATAATTGAACAACAAATCAATTAAATTATGAAAGAAGTTGTAATTGGACTACAAGTTTGGTCAAATAAAGATTTAGATACTGAATGTTTCGCTAATGGAGATCAAATACCTCAAGTTTTTTCTTCTCAAGAATGGATTGAAGCAAATGATAAAAAACAACCTGCTTGGTGCTATTATGAATTTAATGAAGATAACGGGAAGTTATACAATTCATATGCAATAAATGATGAGCGTGGACTACCACCTAAGGGTTGGAGGATACCAACCGTATCGGACTTAGAACAATTACTTAAGACGATTAATAATGGTAGTTCGAATGAATACGTAATCTTATCTGAAAATAAAAGTTATTGGGATTTTGGATATGATTATAGTGGCCCAGATTTTTGGGGTTGGGATGAACGTGATATTAATCTTAATTTAAGAAAGAAAAATCAATTTAACGAGACTGGATTTAATGCTATTCCAAATGGATATATTACTAATGAAGGTGTTTTTTATTCCGAATTGATAGGTTTAAAAAATGAAAATGTTCGAGAAAGTGTTTTAGATGATAAATCAGATGCTTTTTTATTCTGCTTTTCTAACAAAGGTGAAGCATATAAATTTTGTGTTTATTCAGACTATACATATCCTCAATCTTATATAAATAATATTGAAAATAATTATGGCTATAGTGTTAGGTGTATTTTTACGAATACAGATTTAACACTTGAAAAAATTAAATCACAAGTTAAGTACCAACCATCTTATTATTTAGAAGTTTTTGAACAATACATTGATAATGAGGAATTATTACTTTATGCGATTAAGTTTGATGTACAATATTTTAAAAAAGCATCACAGAAACAACAACAAGATATAGACTTTATTACCGAAGCATTGAAAAACAATGGGATGGTGATGCAATTTTTACAGAACGATATAAAGATTAACAAAGAGTTTGCAATTATTGCAGTACAAAACAATGCTGAAGCCTATCAATTTATTGATGAAAGTTTGAAAAATGATTTTGAAATAGCAAAAGTGGCTGTAACTAATAATAAATTTGCTTTAAATTATTTACCCAAACATCTACAAATCAACCATGAAATCGCTTTAATTGCATTAAATACGAATCGAGATAATTGGTTTAAATTAGACGATAGTCTTATAAATAACCTAACATTTCTAGTTGATGCTGTCAAAATCAACGGAGCATTTTTGCAATTCATAGAAATCGATTTTTTAAATCATCATGAAATTATTTTTAATGCGATTAAACAATTATCAAAAGTTTATTTAGTTTCTGAATTGTATGATTTTTTAAACTACAAATGCACATCAATTTATGAAGATGAATCTTTTATTTTAAATGTTTTAAACATTGAAAAAAATTGTGCATCAGATATATTCTTTAACTATATTCCAGAACGGTTACTAAATGACAGAGAATTTATATTCAAGGCAATTTCGATAAATGGTGCTATAATAAAATTTGCTTCAAAAGATTTGCTAAATGATGCTGATTTTATGAAAATTGTCATTAAAAAAAACGATGTTTGTTACCTGTACGCATATGATTTAGCAAACTTAGAAGTTGATTATTCAATAATATTAGAAATATTAGATTACTCTTCTGGAGATTTATACGATTCCTTTCCAGATTCACTCAAATACAACCAAAATGTGTTATGGATGATATTAAACCAAAATACATTTTACATAGAGCCAAACAATATTAAGAAAATCTATAATAATTTAGACCTTGCTCTAAAAAACAAATTAGAGATTCCTTCAGTATTTAAAACCATGCATCCATTTTTGCTTGCAGCACTGCCAGAAAAAAGTAAGGATAATGATGAACTTGTTAGAATAGCGTGTGAATTCGATAATAGCCTTCTTGAATTCGCATCAGATAGATTAAAAAACGATCGAGAATTTATTTTAGATATTTTTCAAAAATCCAAAGGTTTTGAATGTGATTGGAGAGGACATTGTCTAAATTATGCATCTGATGAAATGCAAAATGACATCACATTTATAAAAAAATTAATTGAAATACATGGTACAGTAAGTGATGAAGAACCATTACAATTTTTATCAGAAAACATAAAAAAGAAACTGAAAGAATATGATGATGAAGTGGAAGATGAAGATGATTCTTGGATAGAAGACTCTTGGTCTAATGACGAATATGAGGACGAATAAATAAACGTTTTTAGATATGAATCGTAATAATTATTTTGATGATATAAATTTTAATTTTGCAAATTTTGATATCAAACATGAAGAAAATAGTATTGATAACAAAGAAAAGTTTTTAGACCTAATTACATCGTTAGATAACTTATACATGTTTGAAATTAGGCGTAAAAAGAGCATCAATGATTATCGTATTTCAATCAAGCATGCAACATTAAATTTAAAAAACGACGAAGATTGTGTATTAGCATCGATTAAACTTTTTTCAAATTCATTGTTAGATGCCTCAGACGAGTTAAAACAAAATAAATCATTTATTCTTAAAGCAATCAAAATTAATTCTGGAGTTGTTCCCTATATTTCGGAATGCTTATTAACAGATGAGGAATTTGTTTTTAATCTTGTTTCAATCTATGGCAAATGTTTAAAATACGTTTCTGAAGAATTAAAAAACAATAAAAAGATTGTTCTAGCAGCAGTTCAAAACGATGGTAGTGTATTGAAATATGCCTCAACAGAATTAAAAAATGATCGAGAAATAGTGCTTGCAGCAGTTACTAATGATGGTAATTCACTCAATTATGTTTCGGATAGATTAAGAAATGAAAGAGAGATTGTTTTATTAGCGATTCAAAAAAACGGTAATAGTTTTAAATACATACATAATTCTCTAAAAAAAGATAAATCTCTAATTATTGTATCGCTTGAAAATAAAGGTAGAATATTTAATAAACTTGATAAGGAGTCAAAGAATGATAAAGATATTATATTGGCTGCGTTAAAATATGATGATACAATTTTTAAATTCATTTCACCAGAATTTAAAAAGGAATATGATTTTGTTTTAGAAGCAATTCAAATCAATGCAAATATATTATTTAGTTTACCACTAGAATTTCAAGAAAATAAAACGATTGTTCTTGAGGCTATGAAAAGGAATGGGTATTTGTATAAAAACCTAAATGGTAATTTAAAAAATGATAAAGAGGTAATTATTGAGGCAATTAAAGAATATCCTGAAAATTTTCTTTCTATTCGACATGATTTACAGAATGACAGAGAAATAGTTTTATTCGCTGTTAAAAGATCTGGTATTCTACTTAAAACCCTTTCAGATACGTTCAAAAATGATAGGGAAATAGTTTATGAAGCACTTAAAAACCAGAAAAATATTTTAAGATATGCCTCTAAAAAATTACAGGATGACATTATTCTTAAAGAATTAAATAGATAATAAATGTATGGAAAAAGTTGTCATTGGAAAACAAGTTTGGGCAAACAAGAATTTAGATACAGTTACATTTTCAAATGGTGACGAAATATTTCATGCAAAATCAGCTCAAGATTGGATTGATGCTGGTAGAAACCAAACTCCTGCTTGGTGCTATTATTCCTTTAATTCTGATAATAATGAAGTATATGGTAAACTTTACAATTGGTATGCTATAAATGATATAAGAGGTTTAGCACCTGAAGGTTGGCGTATTCCAAATGCTAATGATTTTATTAATCTAACTAATTTAATTAAAATTGAAAATCTAAACCAACTTAAAGCAGGCAACACTTGGTTTTATGAGAATGATTTGCAATTTATTCCTATTGAATTTGTCGATCTAAACATTTCTAAAACAAAAGGAATAGGTACAAATTTATTTGATTTCAATTGCATACCTAGTGGTCAATGTTATGAGGATGGAACTTTCAAACATTTAAATCATTTCACCTATTTTTGGTCAAACACGGTAATAGACCTTAATAAAAGTGATTTAGAAGAGTTAAAAGATAGAAACACCAACTTAATATCACTACCAAGTGATATAGATAGTGTAAAAAATTTGGTGTCTGATATTGCAAATAATGAGAAAGAAAAATTCGTGTTTATTTTTTGCATTCAATGTTTTTCTGAATTTAATGAAATAAGACTTAAAACAGTTGAACTAACAACTTATAACGCAGCAAAAATGAACAATGGATTCTCTATACGCTGTATAAAAAACAACCCAGTTGTTTCTGAAAGAGAAGCGATTATAGCATCAGTTTTAATTGACAATCAAGAATATTTAGATATTCCTACTAATTATAAATATGATAAAGAATTAGCATCTATTCTGGTTAGAAAAAACGGTAAACTTCTTCAGTATTTTCCTGAAGTTTTTAAAGATGATAAAGAAATTGTTCTTTTAGCAGTAAAAGAACACGGTATGTCATTATTTTACACGAGTGAATCATTAAAAAAAGACCGAGATATAGTTTTTGAAGCAGTAAAAAAAACTTTTCGTGCACTAAGGTTTGCCAATAAAGTATTTTATGATGACTATGAGATTGTATTTACTGCAGTAAAAAAATCTGGTAAAGCATTAAAATTTTCAAGCGAAAGAATTAGAGCGATACGAGAAGTTGTTTTAACAGCAGTTAAGACGGATGGTGATTCTTTAGAATATGCAAGCGATAATTTAAAAAATGATAGAGAAATTGTTCAAACTGCTGTTTTAAGAAATGGGTCATCACTAAGGTTTGCATCTAAAGAATTACAAGATGATAGAGAGATTGTATACACCGCAGTTAATAGAAATGGATCTTCTTTGGAGTTTGCAAGCGATAGACTAAAAGATGATATAATTATTGTAGACTTAGCGATATCAAATAGAGGTTATACCTATAAATTTATTTCAGAGAGATTAAAACAAGATAGAGAATTAACACTAAAAGCTGTCATTAATTGTGGTTATGCATTTGAGTATGTTCCCTCAAATTTTAAAAATGATAGAGAAATTGTATACCAAGCAATTTTTTATTCAGGTTTTGGAGATATGATTCAATTTGCTTCAGAAGAATTAAAAAAAGATCTTTTATTAGCATATATTGCAGTAAAGAGTTATAAAAAAGCACACAAGCACCTTCATGAATCTACTTTATCACAATTACAAGATTTCGAAAAAAAATTCGGAGAATTGATTCCATTTGATGATTATGATTTGTTTTTTTGATAAAATAACTAAAATTTAATGTGATTTTTATTTCTTTTTCCAACCGTAAACTGTCGTTAACCTCGTTTTACATTTTATTTTAGCGTTAACGGCTGTAATTACCTATAATAAAATGATAATCAATTTATTACATTTTATTCGTTTTTAATAGTTGTTAAACGTTAACGGCCGTAATTATTTTCCACGATAATTCAAATAACGGAAAAGCTCAGATTTTAATTATTTATTGAAATAATTAACTTGGGTGGATTGGTTCATACACTAGTTGCTTTTAGATAGAAAAGAATAACATGTGTATAATCAGAAATTGTATTTATATAGTTGTTACTGGCAGAATAATTGTCAAGTTTTATGTTCAAAAAACTTGACAATTTAAAAATATAATTATCTTTACATTATGAACTTGGCAACGAAAATACGAACCCAAATAGATAAATTTACTGTAGGCAAAACTTTCGGGTATGCTGATTTGTATATTGCTAAAGAGGAGTATCAAACCACAGCAAAAGTCTTAGAGCGCTTGCAAGAAAAAGGCATCATTAAAAAGATATCGAAAGGTGTTTTTTACAAACCAGAACAAACTGTTTTTGGAGAATTACAGCCAGATTATAGTGAACAACTTCGACCTTATTTGTTTCAAAACGGAAAACGAATTGCATACGAAACAGGATATTCACTTTACAACCGAATGGGAATAACAACACAAATGGCTTATCGAATTAAAATAGCCAGTCGCAGCAAACGAATTTCGATAAACAGGGGTGCAATAAAAGCAGATGCTGTTAAAAGTTATGCAGAAGTGACTGACGCTAATTATGAAATCTTAGGTTTTTTAGATGCCATAAAAGATATCAAACGAATACCCGATTGTTCGGTAAGTCAAGCTGTAAAAATATTGAGTAGTCAAATATGTATTTTGAATGAAAAGCAACTTTCGGATTTAGTGAAGTATGCTTTGCTATATCCCGCACGAGTAAGGGCATTGGTTGGTGCAATGTTGGAAAGCCTGAACATACAAACAAATACCGAAAAGCTAAAACAAAGTCTAAACCCGTTTACGAAAATACAATTAGGTTTAAAAGTAAATGATTTGTCCACGATGCAAAATTGGAATATAAAATGAGGCTACATCAAAACATACAACTATTTCGGGATGCGGTAAGAATCACAGCACAGCAAATGAATATTCCACCAGAGTTTATAGAAAAAGACTATTGGGTTACGTATGCTTTATTTAGCCTCTTTCATAATGAAATTGGCAAAGAAACGGTATTTAAAGGCGGAACAGCGCTATCCAAATGTTATCATTTGATAGAACGCTTTTCTGAAGATATTGATTTGGTAGTATTACGGAGAGAGGGGGAATCAAACAATAGACTTACGACAAAAATAAAGGCAATCAGTGATGTTGTGAATGCTGTTTTACCTGAAGTAAACATAGAGGGACTTACGCAGAAAATGGGTATGAACCGAAAAACAGCACATTCCTATAATAAAGAATTTAAAGGAAATTACGGTCAGGTTAGAGATGTAATAGTTGTAGAAGCAACTTGGTTGGGATATTATGAACCATATACCACCAAAAGTATTGTTTCATTTGTTGGTCAAATGATGTTAGATAAGAATCAGTCTGATATTGCTAATGAAAATGGACTACTACCTTTCGACTTAATGGCCTTAGAACCTGTAAGAACCATTTGCGAAAAAATAATGAGTTTAGTTCGTTTTTCTTATGGAGAAAATCCAATGGATGATTTAAAGAAAAAGATAAGGCATACCTATGATTTACATCAGCTACTTAAACGAGATGAATTCCTACATTTTTTTCAATCAACAGATTTTGATAGTATGCTTTTAAAAGTAGCCAATGATGATATTGTAAGTTTTAGAAATAATAATAGTTGGCTGAATTACCATCCTAAAGAAGCATTAATATTTAAAGATTTAGAAAATGTATGGAGTGAGTTGAAACCAATTTATGACGGCGATTTTAGAAATTTAGTGTATGGAGTATTCCCTAACAATGAAGAAGTTCTAGAAACATTAAAAATGATACAAGAGAGATTGAGCGCAATTTCTTGGAGTATAAAAATTGATTGATACAGAAAACTCGGAAATGAAACACTTTAATTATGATATAAAAGAAAAAAAGCCACTAAGAAATTTCCTAGTGGCTTTTGGTTACTAATCCTTTTTATCCTCTTTCAGTTTTATAGGAACCATAAATTTGTTTTTCCTGATATTCAAAAAGTCTTCTTTGAATTTTTGGCAACCTTTATAGAGTAATACACCACCAACCAATAAAAGAGCAACATGCAACGGTTTAATCTGAAACGGTTTGTGAGGTCTTGGTACTTGATTAAGTGGAGTACCAAAAAGCTCATATATTTTTGAGTAATTCATAATGGTTTGTTTATTAAATTAGTTATTAAAATTTCTGAGTATTCTACTCGGCATAAACGAAATGTCCCAACCTGAATAAAATGACTGTTATGTATAGGATCTATATTAAATAATTTACCTCTACCATTGTAATAATTGAAATCGAAGCCATAGGATTCAAGAACTTCAAAGTAATACTTTGTTCCATCTTTAGCAACAATTAAACTCTCTAAAATAGATAAGTTTGATTTTAATTTTGCTTCAACGGTTTCGTCTATCGATTCAGCTATCTTCGTTTCAATCGATTCAATTGTAGCCTTACTTGATTCTTCCATGATTTCTTCAGCCACATCTA
>CANGZT010000002.1 GCA_947458955.1 Flavobacteriia bacterium
AATTAGAAATTTCAAGATTGATATTGAAGATTAGAAACTAACCCTACTGTATAATCACTCCTTTCACTCCCAATTGAGGAATCAATTTCATGTGTTTTTCTTGAATGGTTTCAGGAAGGAATAAGAATTTCTTATCATACATCACATCGTTCACCCAAAAGCTCACCCAATATTCATTGGTTAAACCAAAAACTTCTTCCATAATGGGTTCAATTTTAGCCGCTTCATTTGGTAAAAGTAATTCAATACAATGACGTAGAGTAGAAGTTTTAACTTTTTCACCTGTATTCACATTTTCCCCATAGCCACAACTTGTGATGATTATACCTTCCATGATATCATCTCTCAAATTCAATAAATAAGCGTAATGAATTGGCTCATTGTTTTCGTCAAACTGTCTCACAACGCATACTGCAACATTCTCGACCTTTGGGCCCATTAACTCTTCTCTCATTTCCTTTGTTTTATCATTCGTTGAGCGATGGCAATGTACTCAAACAAATCTGCAGGATGACCAAATTTGTATTTGTACTTTTCAATATACGCCTTGTTATGCTCGTATTGTTTAGGTAAAATTATATTTTTTCCGCGAATTGAGCCTGTTCGTACAATGATTAAATCTTCATCTGGAATGGTTATAATAAACTGTCCAAGAATTCCTCTGCAATAATAAACAGGATGTTTTCCACCTAAATAAGTCCAAATATGTAATCCATAACGGTAATTTGGAACATTTTCTTCTGTAGACATTTTCGGATTGGCTAAAAATTCTTTCATGTAAGAAAAAGGAATAATTTCCTGTCCATTCCAAATACCATTGTTCTTAATTAATCTTCCTAATCGGGCAAAGTCTCGCGAAGTTCCATAAACGCAACAAAAAGATTTTTCATCTCCATTTTGTTTGTCCAAACTCCAATAAGCATCATTTTCAGTTCCGATTTTAGACCAAATTTTTTCCGAAGCATAATCCGACACCTGTTTTCCAGTAGCTTTTTTGATGATAAACCCTAATAATTGTGAATTACCACTTTGATATTCAAATCGTTTCCCTGGCTTTTCAATCGCAAATTGATTTGTCGTTAATCTATATAAATCAGTTCCATAATAAGAAGCTGCATTATGTGATAATGGATTTTTACCACTTTCTTCCCAATCCAACCCAGAAGACATCATCAATAAATGACGGATAGTAATAAAACGTTTCGCTTCTTTTTTAAATTCGGGAATATAGTTCGCTACAGGTTCGTCGATTGATTTAATTTTTCCATCTTTAATAGCGCAACCGATTAAAAGACCAACTAAAGTTTTAGCAGCTGAAAAACTATTTGTTACTGTTTTTTGAACATGATTTCCCCAATATTTTTCAAATATTAATGTATCACCATGAAAAACCAAAAACGAAGAAATTTCTAAATTTTCTATGTAGGATTGTTCTTCAGGTAAAAGACTTGCTTTCTGATTTGCTTTCTTCCAAGAAAATAATGTAGGTGCTTTTTTGAGGGTAGCATTGTAAAAAACATCTTTATCGAAAATAGAAGGACCAGTGCGACCTTGTAAATAAGTGTTGTAAATACCTTTATATAAGTAGGTTCTTCCAGTTAATAAAACAAATACATTAGCTAATATCAGTATTGATAAAATAAAAATACCTAAATACTTCAATAATTTGAGTAAGGCTTTAGCGAGAGAAAATCTATTCGTTGACATAATTCATATCAAATTGCAGAGCCAATTTATCCTTTAAAATGGCTGAAACTTCTTCGAAATCGAGCTCCCTGCCCAATTCTTGTTGCAAGGAAGTTACCGATTTATCTTGAATTCCACAAGGAATTATGTGATTAAAATACGACAAATCACTATTTACATTAAATCCGATTCCATGCATGGTAACCCAACGTGAGCATTTCACACCCATGGCACAAATTTTTCGTTCACGGGGAGTATTCGGTTCAATCCACACACCTGTCAATCCATCAAATCGTTCGCCTTTCACTCCATATTCAGCAATGGTGGCAATAACAGCTTCCTCCAAGTAGCGTAAATAACGATGAATATCTGAAAAAAAATAGTCTAAATCTAAAATAGGGTAAACAACCAATTGACCAGGTCCATGGTAAGTAATATCACCTCCTCGATTGATTTTATAGTATGTAGCTTGATGTGTTTCTAGGGCTTTATTATTCAAAAGCAAATGACTTTCTTTTCCACTTTTTCCTAAGGTATATACGTGGGGATGTTGACAAAAAAACACATAATTTTTGGTTGGTTCTTCTGTTTCTCCATTCCTACGTGCAATTTTCGTTGCAATTGTTTTTGCAAAAATTTCTTCTTGAAGATCCCATGCTTCTTTGTAATCAATTACCCCAAGATCTTTGTAAATCACATCTACCATCAGTCTTCTTTTTTTCAAAAGTAACTATTTAAGATATAACAAGGTGTGTAACTTGGTTTAATATAGAAAATAGTTTAGTATTTAAACAAATGAAAAACAGACTATTAAACAAATATTGAGAGGTTTAAAAAATATTTAACAAATCAAATACGAATTACCTAGATTTATCATACTTTTGGTATCCTATTTTTTATTTTTTTGAAATGAGTTCAGAACATAAAACCAAATTAAGCGTCGCAGGTGTACTTATTACGATTGGGATAGTTTTTGGTGACATTGGTACTTCCCCACTATATGTATTTCAGGCAATTACAGAAGGAAAAAATTTTTCTGAAGGGATTATTTTAGGCGGTTTATCCTCTGTAATATGGACCTTGATTTTACTAGCTACTATTAAGTATGTTTATTTTGCATTGAATGCCGATAACAAAGGGGAAGGAGGAATTTTTGCCCTATATGCATTGTTGAAAGATAAAAAAGCAAAATGGATCATCATTCCTACGTTAATTGGTTGTGCTTCCTTGTTGGCAGATGGTTTTATTACCCCTGCTATTTCAATTTCAGCAGCAGTTGAAGGGTTAAATAACAAGTATCCTGATTTACCTACAATGCCGATTGTTGTTGGAATTATCTTTGCTTTATTCGCTATACAACAATTTGGTACCGTGATCATTGGAAAGGTTTTTGGTCCAATTATGTTGATCTGGTTTGGATTTTTACTTTACTTAGGAATCATACATATAGCTGATTACCCGGGTATTTTCAAAGCATTGAATCCGTGGTATGCTTATAATATGATTGTAAATGTGCCTGGAGGTTTTTGGGTATTAGGGGCTGTTTTTCTTTGTACAACTGGTGCTGAGGCTTTGTATTCAGATTTAGGACACTGTGGAAAAGGAAATATTCGTGTGAGTTGGGGAGTGATGGCTGTGGTGTTGGTAATTCACTATTTAGGTCAAGGAGCGATGGCGTTAAAACCTGGTTTTCATTTACTTCCAAAACAAACGATATTCTATGCAATGGTGCCTAAAGGAATGCTTCTTTTTGCTATCGGTATTGCAACAGCGGCTACGATTATTGCTTCTCAAGCTTTAATTACCGGAATCTTTACCTTGATGAATGAAGCGATTAAATTGAAATTATGGACGAATTTAAAAATTAAATATCCAACAGATCACCACGGTCAGATCTATATTCCTTTTATCAATTTTATTTTGATGATGGGTTGTTTATTAGTGATTTATGTATTTAGAACTTCTTCTCAAATGGAGGCTTCTTATGGTTTGGCAATTACCATAAATATGATTATGACTTCCATTTTGTTAGTGCTGATGTTATTTGTGCGTTACCCTAAATCAAAATTTATTTTTGCTTTAATTTTTGCCGTTTTCTTTGTAGTTGAGGGTATTTTCTTAATGTCAAATTTGAATAAAATTCCTCACGGAGGTTGGTTTACTTTAATTCTAGCGATCTTATTCTTTACAGCACTTTTCATATTTTATAAGGCGAAACAATTACGTGCAAACATCACGGAATACATACCTATGTCTCGTGTTATTCCGCTTTTAAACAAGGTAAGAAATGATGAAAAAATTCCTTACGAAGCGACGAATTTGGTCTATCCAACACGTTCTGCAACTCCTGACCAATTAGATTCAACCGTATTTTTCTCATTATTTAAAAAACGACCAAGAAGAGCAGGTATCGTTTGGTTCTTACACATTGAAATTAAATCAGATCCTTGGGGTGTAGACTATTCAGTAAACGAAGTGATTGATAAGCATTGTTATCATATTTCAATACAATTAGGGTTTAAAGAAGAGCACCGTATTGAGTATATGCTTCGCAAAATTCATTACAAAATGGTTGAGCGTGGAGAAATTGAAGGGAAAAGTGTTTTTGAATGTGTAAAAGGGCACTTCGAAGAACCTGATTTTAAATTCATCATGTTAAGTTCTCGCGTTGCTACAGATAACAAATTAACTCCTTTCCAAATCATAACGGTAAAAGCCTACCGTTTTATTAAAGCTACAGGGTTGAAAGCAGCAGAAGATTTCGGCTTGGATAAAACGAACGTTATGGAAGAATATGTTCCTATCAATGTGACCAAGCAATATGAACAAGAACTTCACGAAGAATTTGAAAATTACTCTTGTACAAATAGTTAATTTGATATGGTTAACCAAGATCAACTAAAAGAATTACAACAACGCATCCAGGCGATTTCAACCTATTTGAAAATCGAACAAAAACGCATTGAACTTCAAGAAAGCGAATTAAAATCACAAGATCCTACTTTTTGGGATAATCCAAAGAAGGCAGAAGCGGATATGAAGCAAATTCGTACGTTGAAATTTTGGATTACTACCTATGAAACTTTAGCATCAGCGTGCGATGATTTAGAAGTCCTTTTGGATTTTTTCAAAGCAGGAGAAGCAACAGAAGTGGAAGTAGATACAGCCTATGCTGAATTGAAAACCAATGTTGAAGAGTTAGAATTAAAAAACATGCTTTCCGGTGAGGAGGACCAATTGAGTGCGGTACTACAAATCACTTCAGGAGCAGGGGGAACTGAAAGTTGTGATTGGGCATCTATGCTCATGCGTATGTATACGATGTGGGCTCAAAAAAACAATTACAAACTTACCCAATTAAACTACCAAGATGGCGATGTTGCTGGTATCAAAACAGTAACATTAGAAATAGAAGGGGATTTTGCCTTTGGTTATTTAAAGGGAGAAAATGGAGTACATCGTTTGGTTCGAATTTCTCCATTTGATTCTAATGCAAAACGCCATACATCCTTTGCTTCGGTATATGTTTATCCGTTAGTGGATGATACGATTGAAATTAACATTAATCCTGCTGATATTTCTTTTGAAACGATGCGCGCTAGTGGAGCCGGTGGACAAAATGTAAACAAAGTAGAAACTGCGGTTCGTTTACGACATGCACCGACTGGAATTATTATCGAAAACTCAGAATCGCGTTCGCAATTAGCCAATAAAGAGAAAGCAATGCAATTATTACGTTCGCAATTATATGAGTTAGAATTGCGTGCTCGAATGGAAAAACGTAACGAAATTGAAGCCAATAAAAAGAAAATCGAGTGGGGGTCCCAAATTCGTAACTATGTGATGCACCCATACAAATTAGTAAAAGATGTGCGTACAGGTTATGAATCCGGTAATGTAGAATCTATTATGGATGGAGACATCGATGAATTCTTAAAGTCTTATTTAATGACTTTTGGAAGTTAAATTATCTTCTATAACTACCTCAAACAAAATCCTAATACTGTATCAATAAATTCATCGGGTTGTTCAGCATGTACCCAATGACCAGCTTCCTGAATGGTTACTAATGAACTATCAGGAAAAACTGCTTCAATGGCATCCCAATCTTCATCTAGTATATAGTTGGAAAGTTCTCCTCGAATAAACAAGGTTTGAACCCAATTTTCAGTGATTTCCAATGAAGACAAGATTTCAGTCATTTCGCGTTCTAATACATCTACGTTCATTCGCCATGCTAATTGTCCTTTCTCTTTCCAATATAAATTTTTTAGTAAGAATTGTCTTACTCCATACGAATCTACAAAAGGTAAGAGCGACTTTTCAGCTTCTGAACGAGAGGCTACATTTTCCAAAGGAACAGAACGAATACCTTTGATTATTTCATTGTGGTGCATTGGATATTGTTTAATACCGATATCTACCACAATCATTTTTTCTAATTTTTCGGGAAATTTATGTGCATACCACATGGCAGTTTTACCCCCCATGGAATGTCCCATCAAAATAAATTTATCAATGTCCAAATGATTCATCAAACGATCTAAATCATTTGCCATGAGATCATACGTGAATTCTTCGTGCCAATCTGAATGACCGTGATTGCGTTGGTCTACTAAAATAACACGATAATAGGAAGCAATTTTTTTCGCATGTGTTTGCCAATTATCTGAATTACCAAACAAACCATGTAAAATCACAAAAGGAGTACCTTCTCCTAATTCACGATAATGAAGTAACATTTATAAATTTACTTTAAATTGCTTATCGTTAAGTGTACTGATAATTGAAATAATCTTGTTTTGTGAAATAGCAGTACTATCAAAAGAGATGGTAGCTACATTTATTTTACGCTCGTCTTTAAAATCAAACGAACAACGATCTACTGCTTTTGTATCTTTTAATGCTTTGCGTATCGAACTACCACATCCCATTTCACACACCATACCCTCAATATTCAAGGAAATCGTTTTATTTACATTGACTTTTACAGGTGCTTCTTTCTTTTCTACTTTTTTAGCAACTTCTACTTTTTTTTCCGGCTGACCACAAGCAACAAAAAGAGTTAACAAAACAACCCCACCCAAAATCTTTTTCATAACATTATTAATATAGGTACAACAAAGGTAATGACTAATCAGGTTTGTAAAAACCAAAGTTAAATTAAAAACAAAAAAAACAGTTAAGTGTTGTATAATTGAATTTAATCTGTAACTTTGATTAAATAATAATCTTTTTTTGTTTAAAATATCAACAATGACAACGCTAAAAAAAAATGACAATGTTCCTGTATTTTCAGGAAAAGACCAAGATGGAAACATCATTTCAAACGAAACATTAGCAGGAAAAAAGTATGTTGTATACTTCTATCCGAAAGATATGACACCAGGTTGTACAGATCAAGCGTGTAACCTTAGAGATAATTATACACAACTTGGTGAACAAGGAATACATATTATTGGTGTTAGTATGGATAGTGAAACTTCACATCAAAAATTCATTGCAAAACATACACTTCCTTTTCCGTTGATTGCAGACACAGATAGAAGTGTGATCGATGCATTTGGTGTTTGGGGTCCCAAAAAATTCATGGGCAAAGAATATGATGGTATACATCGTACCACTTTCTTGGTAAATGAGTCTGGTATAATTGTTGACATCATTTCTAAACCGAAAACGAAAGATCACGCATCTGAAATTATTGCTGGATTTAATCAATAAAATTAAAACGTAAATAGAATACGTTCTACTAGCCATAACTTTGAATCAATAAAACAACAAAAACTAAAAATCATGTCAAAAGAAGTTAACATAGAAAAATTAAAAGCATTACAACTTACTATGGATAAGTTAGATAAAACTTTCGGGAAAGGAAGTGTTATGAAACTTGGTGATTCAGCCATAGAAGAAGTAGAAGTGATACCAACAGGTTCTATTACCTTAGATTTAGCATTAGGTGTTAACGGTTTTCCAAAAGGACGTATTGTAGAAATCTACGGACCTGAATCTTCAGGTAAAACAACTTTAGCAATACATGCTATCGCCGAGTGTCAAAAAAATGGTGGAATCGCAGCAATCATTGATGCTGAACATGCGTTCGACCAATTTTATGCAAAAAAATTAGGAGTGGATATCGATAACTTATTGATTTCACAACCAGACAATGGGGAACAAGCATTGGAAATTGCGGATAACTTAATTCGTTCAGGTGCAATTGATTTAATTGTGATTGACTCCGTAGCAGCATTAACTCCAAAAGCGGAAATTGAAGGAGAAATGGGTGATTCTCAAATGGGTTTACAAGCGCGTTTGATGTCAAAAGCGTTAAGAAAACTAACAGGATCAATTTCTAAAGCAAAATGTTCTTGTATTTTCATTAACCAGTTACGTGATAAAATCGGTGTAATGTTCGGAAACCCAGAAACTACAACAGGTGGTAATGCATTGAAATTCTACGCATCTGTAAGAATCGATATACGTAAAGCAACACAATTAAAAGATGGCGAAGAAGTGATTGGTAATAGAGTAAAAGTAAAAGTTGTTAAAAACAAAGTTGCTCCTCCATTCAGAAAAGCGGAATTTGATATCATGTATGGCGAAGGTATTTCTAAAGTGGGAGAAATTATCGATTTAGGTGTGGATTTAAATATTATCAAGAAAAGTGGTTCTTGGTTCTCTTACGGAGAAACAAAATTAGGACAAGGTCGTGATGCTGTTAAGAACCTTATTCAAGATAATCCAGAATTGATGGAAGAATTAGAAGGTAAAATCAAAAGCGCTTTAACGAAAGATGAGGCAAAAGAAATTTTGATGGGAGAGTAATAAAATTATAAATGATTAATTGTTAAAGATTATAAATAAAAAATGCGAGGCTTACCTCGCATTTTTTATTTGACATTTTTCATTAAAATCCGAGCTGTTTGTTCGGATTTTTGTGTTAAAATAATCTGTTTATCAATAGTCACTCGATCTATCGTTGCTTGATCATAATGACGTATAGTAACCAATTCTAAGCCTTCTTCAATAGAGACAATAAAATCATTTTCTAGTTGACTAAATAAGTCTTTAATTACAGAAGGTTTGTTCTCTATTACAAAATCAAAACTAATCGCTGAATTTTGCATCAGGTTAATTTGTACACCAGCATTAGAAAGAATATTGAACAAATGACTTAAATTTTCCTCCACAATAAATGAAAAATCCTTTGGTGTAATACCCACTTTTATCTGATTCATTTTAAAGATAAAAGAGGGGACTAAATGATCAAACTCAGTAACAGAAGAGATGATAGTACCAGAAGCAGATGGGTCTACGAAAGATTTAACATAAAGAGGAATGTTTTTATTTTGTAATGGTTTGATTGTCTTAGGGTGAATAACTGTGGCTCCATAGTAGGCCAATTCGATTGCTTCTTGAAATGAAATTTGGTTTAACTTAATGGTTCTATCAAACCATTTTGGGTCAGCATTTAACATTCCAGGTACGTCTTTCCAAATTGTAACACTTTCAGCATTTAAACAAAAAGCATAGATACCTGCAGTGTAGTCAGAACCTTCACGACCTAAGGTGGTCGCAAAACCTTCAGGAGTTGATCCAATAAATCCTTGGGTAATTAGAACATCAGAGCTTTTGAATAAAGGTAATAAGTTAGTGTTAATCAGTTCTTGTGTTTTATTCCAATCTACCGTTGCGTTTCGATAATTGTTATCTGTTCGGATGAATTGTTTGGTATCAATCCATTTGGCAGAAATTGTTCTATCTAGTAGGTATTCTTCTACAATTTTGGTGCTAATTATTTCTCCCAATGATACAATTTGATCATATTCATAATCATATTTTTCAGATATTGGTTTAGATATTTTATCTAATAGCGACTCTTTAATGTCTTCTAAAAATGCTATGAGTCCTTCATGCCTTTCTAAAAAGAGTTGATCAACAATTTTTAGATGATATTTAATAATTTCTTCAACCAAATAGCGAAACGACTCTTGATTATTAGTACATAGTGCATCAACAACTTCTTCCAAAGCATTTGTCGTTTTACCCATAGCAGATACGACAACTAATTTCTTTTTAGTTGGAAACATGGAAATAATTTGCGCTACATTTTTTACAGCTGATGCGTCTTTTACTGATGCGCCTCCGAATTTAAAAACCAACATAATAATCCTATTTTATTTATCAATATCTAAGTTAGTATTTTGTATAAATACAAAACGTAAGGAAATAAAAAAACCATTGACTGCTTTTGGAGGAGTCGAGGTCATTAAAAAATTATACCCTGTTTGTAAGTGCAATTGAGATAATTTAAAACCTATTAAAGGAGTAAAACCAAGTGTACTTCTTTCATAGTCAGTACGATAGATTAAATTTGCTCCATAAGATAGATTAAATCTTCCCTTTTTCATCCAATAACCCATATCATAACCTAATACATTATGGTATAAATTATAATTAAAACCAAAATGAGCAGCATGGGTGGTAGGCTTTATCCATGCCATTTGTTTCAGTTGGTATTCAGCCCCAAATTCTATACTTGTGTATGCCCCGCGTTGTAATCCAATGTAGGGTCCAAATTTATGTAGATTTATTTTTAATGGTTGAGGTATAGGTTCTGCAAATACTCCTAGTGGTATTAACCCAAATAGAAAAAATAATATCAAAAGATTACTTTTCATATGTAAAATATATTTCGCGCAACTTTATAGAGTCATTTGTTTGTATACCAATACTATCTGCTAAAAATTTTGCTCTACGAACTTCTTTTAAAGTATAAGTTGAAGTATCAGTATCAAGTAAATTATGAACGAAAATAGTACTTTCTTTCATTCCAGGAATGGAAGATTTTGAAACTTGCATGATGGGGTGATATAGTAAGGATGCTTCTTTCATTTTAGGAGGAAAAAATCCAATTTTTTCATCGTATGATTCTAATAAAATCAATAAAGTACTAAGTATGTAAATGTATTTCAAGACAGAAAAAAAAACACCTGCCAATTTATTAATAGGGGTCAATTGAGTTACTTTAATTATTTTTTCAATAGTTTTACCCAAAAAATAAACCATTGCTCCAATACCTAAAAAGGTAATTGTGAAAGCAATAACAGGGACATATTTAGAGGACAATTCAAGATTCTTACGTAAAAAGTTAGCTGTTAAATCTGAAAAGTGAATACCAGCGTAAAGACCTACAAAAAGAGCTAACAGGGTAAATATTTCAATAATTAAACCATGTTTAAACCCTTTCCAAGCTGCGTAAATGATGGGAACTAAAATAACGACATCAATGAGGTTCATCTTTAAATTTTAAATCTAAATTAAATTGAAATTAAGTTTTAAAAAATCATTTCATAATAACTTCTTAACGTAACAATGTGAATTATAATACAAAAAAAAAGAGGTTACCAATTGATAACCTCTTCAAAAAAAATATTTAAGATTAGTGTTTAGCTAAATAATCAGCGACACCGTCAAAAGACGCTTTCATTCCTTCGTCCCCTTTTGTCCAGTTTGCAGGACAAACTTCACCATTTTCTTCGAAGAATTGTAAAGCATCAACCATACGTATAGCTTCATCAACATTTCTTCCTAATGGGAAATTGTTTACCAATTGGTGCATAACAACTCCATTTTTGTCAATCAAAAATAACCCTCTGTAAGCAATCATTGGTCCTGTTGCAATTAAATTTCCATCTACATCATAGTCATACTCACCTGCTAATACACCGTACGCTTCTGAAATTGTTTTAGATGTATCCGCAATGATAGGATAAGTAACCCCTTCGATACCACCTTTGTTTTTAGGAACTTGTAACCAACCCCAGTGAGACTCTTCAGTATCTGTAGAACAAGCTACTACTTTTGCACCTCTAGCTTCGAATTCTGCTAATTTAGCTTGAAAAGCATGTAATTCAGAAGGACAAACGAATGTAAAATCTTTCGGGTAGAAAAATAATACAACAGGGTTTTTCCCTATAAATTGATCCAATGAGAAATTTGAAACAACTTCTCCACCATTTATAACAGCTCCTGCAGAAAAATGAGGTGCTTTTTTACCTACTAATACTCCCATGTTTTAAAATTTAAAATTTCAACTTTTAGTTATACAAATTTAAGTATTGATTTGTTTAATTCTTGCAACAAAACTTTTATTTTTTTAATGTATTCATTGTTAATTATATATATTAAATTATAAATTATATCTTTGTTTCAATCATTTTAATTAAAATGTTGAATATGAGATTTTTAAATAAGTTTTTGTTGTGTTTCATTTTGTTTTTTTGCCTGCATAATAATATCCTTGCACAAGGAAGCTCATATTTTGATAAGTCAGGGAAACCAACAACAGCTGAAAATGCATACTACAGCAGAAAATTAGTTTCAGGGGATACTTATCAAAGTTTTTATACGAATGGAAACATTTATTTTGAGGGTAGAATTCTAAAACTTGATAAAACAGGAGATTATAATAATACCTATGTAGGTACTTGTAAATGGTATTATAAAAATGGTAAAAATAAGGTCACTAAAACTTTTGATGAAAAAGGAATTGAAAATGGGATATCAATTTATTACTATGAAACAGGTAAAGTATGGAAAGAAATAACTTATGTGAATGGTAAAATAAAGGATAATACCTTTGTTGAGTATGACGAGAATGGAGTTGCTAACCGAATATTTGAAGAGGATTTTATAAATAATTTAAATGATTGGGATGTTTATGAAAGTGATAAAAGTAAGGCCATTATTGCTGGAAATGTACTCGAAATAAAAAGTAATACAGCACAAGGTACTTCCAGATTCATTAGCGTGCCTACTGAGGGATCTGATATTATTATAGAAGGATTGATAGATGTTTCAACTCTTGCACCAAGTTCTAAAGCTGGAATTATTTTTGGGTTCAAAGACTGGCAGAATTATAATTTTTTCTTAATTACGCAAAGTACCTTTTATGTAGGAACAGTTTTTGAAGGTTTGAGCGCGATTAAGGCTGAAGATATGTATACTAGTGCTGTTCTTAAAACGGGGTTCAATAATTTAAAAATATTAAATATTGGTGATAAAAGTGTTTTTTCCATCAATGGTGAAGTACAATTCACTACTGATAGTTATCGATTATACGGTCCTAAAATTGGTTTTATAGTAAGTGGAAAAAATACAATTAAGATTGACAAATTGATTACTAAAGAAATGGACATTAATCATAATGGTAATCAATCAGTTGATAAAACAGATCAAAATGTAAAATCGACAGGTTCTGGAATCATGATAAGTAAAGATGGTTATTTAGTTACTAATTATCATGTGATTGAGGATGCAAAGGGAACAGTAATGGTTGAAATTACACGCGATGGTACAACTAAAAATTTTAAAGCATCTGTTATTAAAAGTGATAAAGAAAACGATTTAGCCATTTTGAAGATTGAGGATTCCGATTTTAAACCTTATGCTAAAATCCAATATGCTTTCAAAGATAATGGTTCTACTGATGTAGGTTCAATGGTTTATACTATTGGTTTTCCAATGGCTTTAGCAGGAATGGGTAAAGAAGCAAAATTTACAGATGGTAAAGTAAGTTCAAAAACAGGATATAATAATGCAATTAATTCATATCAAACTTCTGTACCGGTTCAACCTGGAAATAGTGGAGGCCCATTGTTTGATGAGAAAGGGAAGTTGATAGGTGTCATTAACGCTAAGATTAAAGATGGTGATAATGTTTCTTATGCAATTAAGTTGAATTATATTAAGAATTTGATCGAGATTCTTCCAGATTCATTTGAATTACCAAATGATAGTTCTACATCGTTATTATCTGTACCAGAACAGGTTAAAATATTATCGAACTACGTTGTATTGATCAAAATTAAGTAAAACATGAAAAATATATTATTCTTAATTTTTGTAATGTTTATTGCCATTACCTATGGCCAAAACAAGAATCAAAAAAATCAACCTGCTACTAATTTTAAAGCAAATGATTTGGATCAAACATATACTCCGCCAGTAAATTCAATTTTTGATGAAGACTCAAAGAAAAATAATGTAAACACCGCTGCTATAGCAGATTTTAGAAATGTAATTCGATTCAATCCGTTTTTATTAGCGAGAAGTATTGCGGCTATTGGTTATGAAAGATCTTTAAATGACTACATTGGACTGGAGGCGTATTTGGGTTATTCTTATAAACTTGATTGGATCCAGGCAATAAGTATTGCAGTTAGTGGGAATGATTTTTCGATGGGAGAAAATAAATCAGTGATTGGCGTGAATGATATGATTGTTAATGGTACATTTAAATCTGGAGGATCTTACGGTAGTATCGGTACAAAAATATATATGGATGGCTCACCTTATGATGGTAGTTATTTTGGAATACAAGTAAGATATAATTCATATAATTTAAATTTAAAAAATGAAAATTTTAGTCCATATAATTTTCTTTCATCATTAGATGAGACTACAAACATTAGAAATATCACAACAGTTTTTCAATGGGGAACTTCAGTGACTGGTGGCACTTCAAAATTACCCGTAATTCATGAATTTTATACAGGTATAGGTATCAGAAGTTCTTCTTATGATGTATATAGTCAAAAGGATATAGATGGTTTTAATGAACCAAGATATTTTAAAACAGATCAACGTGAAAGTCAAATAGGATTTTCTTACGTTGTAGGTTATACATTAGGATTCGGATTTAAATCAAAAAAATAAATATAAAATAAAATGAAAAAACAATTTTTTCTACTATTATTCATTTTTGCAACATTTCAAATGCGTGCACAAGAAATGAAATTGACTTGGTCTCAAGAATTAAAGATGTCTAAGAAAACAGGATTCTACAATACGATACTTGGAAGAAATGACAATTTATTATATGTAAAGTTTTCTACATTAAGAAAGATCAGAATAACTGCTTTCGATAAAGTAACGATGAAAGAAAAATTCACAGTACCAGTCAAAGGATTTCCTGAAAATAAAGCAACTAAAGCAGACTTTAAAGATTTAGATTATTACAGAACAATCATCTTCAGTAATTCAATTTACACTTTTTGGGTAAAAGAAAGTAAAGAGAAAGATGAATTATTTGTTCAAACATACGATGCAACTCTTAAAATTTCAAAGCCTTTAAGAAAAATCTATGAATTAAAAACTTTTAAAGGGGCTAAGAAAAAAGCTGAATTATTTATTATGGTGAATAAATCTTTAGGAGAAAAGATTTTAATCGGTGGTGAAACAGCTGGAAATAAAGGAGATAACGTAAAAGTTGAATATAAAATCTTAAATGCAGATTTTACATTTTCGAATGCTGGTCAAGCTGAATTACCTTTACAGATTACTGGTAGATCAAATAGTTTATCTTCAAGTTATAGTTTTGGTGATGATGGAAACCTACACGTTAAATCAGATAAAACATTAACGATTATTAATTTAGAGAAAGGTTCTAAAGAAACGTATCTTGTTGAGTTTAAAAACAAACAAATTTTTGATTTTGATTATATATATGATCAAAATACGATACGTGTTTTTGGTTTATTTTGTGATTTAACGAAGGATAAAAGTGGAAATGACAATCATGGTATTTTCTATGCTATCATTAACAGTAGTACTTTAAAGCTTGAAAGCGAGAATTTTACTTATTTCACAAAGGATCAATTAGATAAACTTTTTGCTGAAGATCAATCTGACAGAAAAGACTCAAAGTTATTTCAATCAAAAAAGAGTAAAGATTCTGAGGATCAATCTTTAAAAACAAATTATACAGTTGAAAATGTATTAAAGGATGGAAAAGATTTAATTTTAATTTGTTCAATTATGTATAACTACACAGTTACATATACAACAACGAATTCAAATGGTACAACGTCAACAAGACAAGAACCTAGATGTAATAAACGTAACTTGACTGTTTTTAGAATAAATGATAAAGGTGAGATCCAATGGGCTACTAACGTAAATAGAAGCATTACTTATCCTAGACACTTTGTTTATGATATAAATTCTATCAAAAAGGACAACATGATATATGTTACCTATGGGTCTGATTTTATTACAGATAAAGATGTAAAGAAAAAGAAAAAATGCTGTTCAATTAATGTTGCTGCTGCTAAAGAAATGAGAGATAAAATTGCTTATGCTACTTTTGATTTGGTTACAGGTGTTGCAAGTGTTAAAGAAATCGTTGTAAATCAACCAAAAACTCCTAAAAAAGAACGTAAACAAGTTGATCCAACAAATATTGAAACATTAGGTGGTGATTTTTATATAGTTTCTGAAAAGTATAATTTACCTTCAAATTCTATATTAGGATTAATTTTTAGATCTGGAAAATTACAGATGGGTTATACAACGATTAACTCTGTATCGGCGCCTCAACCAAAAAAATAATTAGTATTTGAAATTTAAAGGGTAAGCATTTAAAATTTCACTGTAAACGGTTTCGCAAATATTAGCGAGACCGTTTCTTTTTTTATTTAGTTTATCATGAATTAATTCTTCGGTTAATATCGAATTACCTTGATAAAATTTCAACCAATAGACTAAACTAAATCCAATTGCGTTGATGTATAAATTATGCCTTAGTAATTCGAATACAGCATAAGTAGAAACTCCAGTAAGTGCGAATGAAGTGATTCCTTTTATTTTATTTCCTAATAAGTATGTTCCTAACCCAGGAATAATCTTAGAATATTTCACTAATTTACTTGATTGTTTTTCCTCTATTGATAACGAATCAAGGCAATTTAAACCAATAAATAAGGAGTCGAATTGAATCAAATTATTTACAAATATTTTTCTTAATTCTTTGTTGTCTTTGTATATAAAAAATTTTAAAAGTTGAATATGAATACTTGTATCTTCTGATACTTTAACATAGTTAGATTCATAGTTTTTAGCAAAATTTAATTCTTTGTTTATTAGAGATATAAGTGCCATGTTCCAAAGAAAATGATTAAGTATATCTTTATTTTTTATAAAATTTTGGTTAATTCTTTTACCAAGTTCAAAGGTTGTACTATCTATCAATTGGTTTCTTAAGCAATAGTTGAATTTTTCTATTAATACATTGTTTTTTGCAGTATCATTTTTCGCAACTAAATACTGCATCTCATAATTAACTAGAGTTGAAACGTCTTGTGAGAGAATTTTAGTACTAAAAAGCAGAAGACTGCAAATAATAATTTTGAACATTAAATATAAATTCTAGTTGTTTTTCTTTTTTTACTTCTTTTAAATCAAAATAGGAACCTACAATATTTGCTAAATAGTAGGTAGATAAAAACCCAAAAGTGATGAAGGTATACGGATTATATATACCAAGTACATATACTGATTCAACAAATTTAGAGCCAAGCAAAATATGGGCAGAAAAGACATTTCTAAATGAGTATTTTCTGCCATTATATAATTTTCCCAATCCTGGAATTATTGCTGAATATAATGCAGATATAATTGGTTTTTTAGAACGATACTTAATATATTCTTTATAATTCTTCCTTAACTCTGTTGCAATAAGAATCGTATCTACAGATTTTTCATTTAAAAGTATTTTTGCTAAATTTTTGAATTGTTTCGATACAGTATCTTCCAAATGATTTAGTTTATTATTAAACCAAACTTTCTTAAGTGAATCATTCAATTGTAAAAAGTGTAGATTTAATCTTAAATAAAAGCTTCTATCTGAAACAATTAGTTTTTCCGCTAATTCAAAATTTTTTATTATTTCTGTGTTTTGATTTTGATTTAATTGATTTAATATTTTAAAATAGGCTAAAGAGTCTGGATTTATCCCTACGGTGTCATAGTTTAGAACATATTCAAATTCTCTAAATAATTTATTTTTAAATAAATGATTTAATAAGTCAGATTTAGTTTGTGTAAATGAATTTAAACTGATGATAAAAAAATATATTAGTAACTCTTTTTTCATCGAAAGTTTATTATTTTTTCATCCTTATTTATTTTGAAATCAGGGTAATCATAAATTGCTGATGGTATACAGTTATTCAATTGATGAAAACCAAGTAATGTCCCTCTAATAATACCATATTTCTGGATACTAAATTTTGCATATTGAGAGCAACTAATTTCATACATACAGTCTGCTTGTATTTGTTCTGAAATTATATTTTGATAGGTAATTAATAAACCAGCTGACAGGTAGAATAAAGGATTCAATTTTCCAATTGTTGATTTTGGTTTTTCTAATATTTTTCTTTTTTCTTTTGGTTTGTAAGAAAATTCAGAAAAGGTTTGACTTAGTAAATTATTTTTAATCGATGCATTTTGAGAAAATAAATTCAATGATATTATACATAAAAACATTAAAATTATATTTCTCATTTGTTTAAATTGTTTATCACTTTATTGCTTTTCAAAAGTATAAATTATTCCACTATCTTTGTTTCCACATTCACAACATAGAGATTGAAAATGAAAGAAGAAATCAAAAAAATAGTGGACGCAATGAGCCAACGTTTTGTTGCTCATCCTTGGCATGGAATAGAAGTGGGTGAAAAAGCACCTGCTGTTGTTAACGCTTACATAGAAATTACACCTGCTGACTCAATCAAATACGAAATTGATAAAGCTTCTGGTCATATAATGGTTGATAGACCTCAAAAATTATCAAACCATATGCCTTGTTTGTATGGATTTGTTCCTAAAACGTATTGTGATACACAAGTTGCTGCTTTTGCAAATGAGAAAACAGGTAGAAATGATATCGAAGGGGATGGTGATCCTTTAGATATTTGTGTGATTAGCGAAAGAGCATATAACCATACTAATATTTTGTGTGAAGCAAAAGTATTAGGTGGTTTCCGTATGTTAGATGGTGGAGAAGCAGACGATAAAATCATCGCTGTATTAAAAGGTGACCAAGCTTACGGTGAATTCAATGATATTTCTGAAATGCCTAAAATGGTTATTGACAGAGTTCGTCATTTCTTTTTAACATATAAAGATTTAGATGGTGGTGCAAAAAATGTTGAAATTACGCATGTATATGGTCGTGAGGAAGCATTTGAAGTAATCAAAAGAGCGACAGCAGATTACGATGCTAAATATGGTGATATAAATGAAAATTTAGTGGAAGCATTATTGAATGCGGTTTCGGTGAAGTAACAAATAAGGTTCATAATTTTTAAAGGTGATTAGAATTTCTAATCACCTTTTTTATTAAATAGATCTCCTATTTTATTTAGAATTATTCTAAATACCATTTTTATGGTATTGTTTATTAATCAATCCTCATGTTAATTTGTGTCTTAAAATACAAAAGAATATGAAATATGTAAAATTAGTAATTGTTTTTCCCTTTCTTAATTTTCAGCAAGCTTTTTCACAAGATACTATAAGCATGAAAAGTTTAGAAGAAATTATTATCATAGAAAAGGTTAAACAGGTAAGTGAAATTAGTCGTCTTCCTAAAATTAAGGATACAGAAATTTTTTCTGGAAAGAAAAATGAGGTTATTTCAATTGTTTCAAGTACTGCAGATTTGTCAACGAATAATACAAGACAGTTGTTTGGAAAGGTTCCAGGTTTAAGTATATGGGAAAATGATGGATCAGGAATTCAAACAGGAATAGCAACTCGTGGGTTAAGTCCTAATCGTTCATGGGAATTTAATGTTCGACAAAATGGGTATGACATTAGTTCTGAGGTTTTTGGTTATCCCGAGGCTTATTATGCTCCACCATCGGAAGCTCTAGACCGCATAGAAATTGTGCGCGGGGCAGGTGCCTTACAATATGGACCACAATTTGGAGGTCTATTAAATTACGTTACAAAAAAGCATTTGGGAAATAAACCTTTGAGCTTAGAGTCTTTCCAAACTTTAGGATCTTATGGTTTAATAAATTCTTTTAATGCTATCGGAGGAAAGCTTAAAAAGATCAGTTATTATGCATACATGCACCATCGAGGCGCTGATGGTTGGAGAGAAAACAGCTCGTACCGAACTCGAACAGGAAGTTTATCTTTCGCTTATGATGTTTCAAATAAATGGAAAATTACAGGAGAGTATTCTCGAATGAATAATGTGAGCCAACAATCGGGAGGTTTAACAGACACTGAGTTTCGATCTGATGCTCGTCAGTCACACAGAGAACGTAATTGGTTTAGTACACCCTGGAATTCAGGTGCTATACAGGTGTATTTTAAACCGAATGAAAATACGAACTTTAACTTGCGTATTTTTGGAGTTATAGCTGAACGAAATAGTGTTGGTTTTACACGCTCAGTTAATATTGCTGATACAATAAACACAATAATTGGTTCATATAATTCACGTCAATTAGATCGAGATGGTTACCAAAATTATGGTGTAGAATTTAGAGGAATTCACCAATATAATTTTTTAAAATTCAAGTCAGCATTATCAGGTGGGGTTCGTGCCTATACCGGCAAAACAATACGTGATCAACAAGGAATTGGAACAACAGGTATGGATTACTCAATGAAAATTACATCTCAACAAAATGGTTTTGATTTCGCTAGAAGTTTAACTTTTGAAACTCAAAACATGGCAGCATTTATTGAGAATATGTTTCAAGTTACCGAAAAACTTGCTATAACTCCGGGTGTTCGATATGAGTTTATTCGAGCATTAGCAACCGGTTATATCAATACTTCAGCTTCTGGAAAAATAAACGATCAACAACGTGATAGAAATGTATTGTTACTTGGAATAGGTGCAGAATATAGTACTTCTTCAACATCAAATATTTATGCAAATTATAGTCAAGGTTTTCGTCCAATTCTATTTTCTGAATTGACTCCATCTGCTACGACAGATGTAATTGATCCAAACTTAAAAGATGCGACTGGATACAATGCAGATTTAGGATACCGTGGAAGTTTATTTAACAACATTTTAAAATTTGATGTTGGTGTATTCAGATTGTTTTACGATAATCGTATAGGTACAATTTCGGTAGATAATGCACCGCTAAGAACTAATATTGGTGCGTCAATCAGTCAGGGATTAGAGAGTTATATTGAATTTGATGCGACTCGTTTACTATCTCAAAAGTCAACATTGAATTTATCAATTTTTGGAAACTATTCTTTAGTTGATGCGCGTTATGTCCGTTGGGAAAATCCAGCGATAGTTAATGATCCACTTTTAACAATTGAAGGCAAGCGCGTAGAAAATGCTCCAAAGCATATTTTACGTTCAGGGTTAACATTAAAGTATAAAGGATTTTCTTCTACTTTTCAGTATAATTATGTTGATGATATATTTACAGATGCTGTGAATAGCATTGATCCAAATGTCACTTCAACGACAGGCAAACTACCAGCTTATAGTTTATTAGATTTAAATATTGCCTGCCAGCTGAAAGAAATATATCAATTTCGAGCAGGTATTAACAACTTAACAGATGTAGTTTATGCTACACGTCGAGCAGGTGGGTATCCTGGCCCTGGAATATTACCAGGAACAGGAAGAACATTTTATATTACCGTAGGCTTCCGTTTATAGGGGTTTAAAAATTTGTACAGAACGTCGTAAGAAATTTACGGCGTTTTTTCATTAGATGGTTACAGATTTTAAAACTTTAGTTTTAATTATTCTATTTGATTAACTAACTAATTTATTTATTATATAAGTATGAGTTAATCAAAATATGATTTTAACTCATAATTTTTCTTTTTAGATCATCTATATTGACTAAATTTGTCATTATATTTTTTGTCAATTATGAAGACGCTAATAAAATCTTACCGAGAACTCAAACAATACAAAACAAAGTATTTGGCTCAAATAACGGGGATAGATCAAGCATTAATTAGCAAATTCGAAAGTGGCAGTAGAATTCCTACTAAAACTCAAATCATCAAAATTTCTGAAGTACTTGAAATCCCTTTAGAAGAAATTTTACCATTATGGGTAAAAGAAAAGGTATTGGCTGAAGTACGTTATGAACCATTTGCAAAAGAAGGATTACAATTAGCGCAAGAAGCAATTGAACCATACCAAACGAAACATAATTATTCATCTCTATTAATTGAAAAATTAGCATATATCGATCAATTACAAAGGCAACTAAATGCTATGAGAACATACGATAGTTATCGCATAGCTCAAGCGCTAGAGTTAGAATATACTTTTGAAAGTAATCGTATTGAGGGAAATACCTTAACTCTTCGAGAAACAGATTTAATTATCAATGAAGGGTTAACTATTTCAGGAAAAAGTTTGCGTGAACATTTGGAGGCGGTAAATCATCAAGAAGCTATTTCTTATATCAAAGAATTAATGCAAAGAAAGATAGCTATCAATGAACGTGAGCTATTAAACATACATAATTTAATTCTTCGAGGTATACAACCTGAGTATGCCGGCAAATACCGTGATATTCAAGTTATGATTAAAGGAAGTGATCATATGCCACCACAGCCATTTATGGTGAAAGAAGAAATGGTTTATTATTTCACTTGGTATGAACAAAATAAAGATATATTACATCCTATAATCTTGGCTGCTGAAATGCACGAACGCTTGGTAACCATACACCCTTTTGTAGATGGAAACGGTAGAACATCACGCTTAATTATGAATTTGATTTTACTATCAAAAGGATACGTAATTGCAAACATAAAAGGAGATTACGATACACGAATGAATTATTACAATGCCTTAGAACAAGTTCAAACAAAACAGTCAAAAGATGCATTTTATCATTTTATTGCAGATGTAGAAATTACTTGTTTGGAGAGATATCTTAAAATTTTGGGGGCTTAAAATTAGTATTCAAAAATAAAATTTGTCCTATCACCCTCCTTAATCCTCCCTTGAGGGAGGAAAAATCTAATTAAACTTGATAGATTTTGAAGGTTGAATTTTCGTAATCAAATAAGAGGGTAATAACATTGCAATAAGACAAACTAATAAAGTAAGCATATTTAAAGCGACAATTACTCCCATATCTAGTTCAATTGGAACGGCATTCAAATAATATACTTTTGGGTCTAATGTTAGTGGTTTTAAATATTCTTGAATCAAACACAAACCAATACCAATCAAATTCCCCCAAAACATTCCTTTTAAAATTAAATAGGAGGCTTGGTAAAGAAATATTTTCCTTACTTGCCAATCATTAGCCCCCATAGCTTTCATCATACCAACAAATGATGTTTTAACTAAAATCATGACCAATAAAGCAGAACCCATATTGATAATACCGATGATTAGCATCAAAGTTAAAATGATAAAAACATTGATATCAAGAAACCCTAACCAAACAAAAATATCATTTTGATTATCAATAATACTAGAAACTTTTAAATCGATCATATTTTGACCACGCAATACGCTTTTACGTAGATAAGATATGTCCGATTCTAAATTTTCCCAATCATGAACCATACATTCAAATGCACCAACGTATTTGCTGAAACTTCCTTTCCCGTCATGTTTGATGAATTTAACTATTTTATCTCCAACTTGAATTTCAAAGACATACCCTTCATCATCAATGTATTTACGATTTACAATACCATCAACTAAATCTACTCCAGAGATTGGTTTTACTGCATTACGAACTTTTATATCAATTGTTGCCGTATCTGGGATTGTAGTTTTTTCCCCTTTGCCATCCAAATACATCCAATAATCAGAAACGATTACTTTAAAAGAAGTGTCTTTTTTGGGGTAAAAAGTAAATCCAGCAAAACGATCATAGCCATTTCCCCAATCATACCGATAATTCCCATTTCCACCGACATTTTCAGCTTTTATAACTAGAAAACCGTTTTGTAAACTATCAGCAACAGTGATTGATGTTTGAATACCCCAATCGTTTAATTGTTGAATGTGTCTTAAATCTGCAATTAAAAGCTGTTTATCTAGTTCATCATACCCTGTTTCATAGATTCCAACGATCTTAAAGTTTTTACGCACAGGTTTTTGTTTAACAAAGAATGTATTTACTTCTTGTCCAAGTTTATAATTTAAATTTCGAGCAATTTTTGCCGAAATAAGGATCTCATCAGAGGATTGATTTGTATTAAAATTAGGTATTCTTCCTTGTATTAAATTCGCTTTAAAAAAGTCCCAATCATAGGTTTTATCTACCCCTTTTACGAGGACTCCTTCAATTTCTTGTTGAAAATCTTGAATATTTTCAGTATTTTTGGATTGTAGAAGTGCGGGTTTGTAAGCAACAGGTTGGATTTTCTTAATGCGTTTATCTTTCGATAGTAAAGGATAAAATGATTGGTTTATGAGTATGGGTTCACTTTCGAAAATTGTATTTTCGCCAGATTTCGTGATTACCGCATGAGCCCCAAAACCAATGACTTTGTCTCTAACCTCAGTCTGAAATCCCCTTACTACTGCTAGCGTAACGAGATTTACTATCATCGCTAACGCAATGCTAACAATTGAAATACGAACAATGGGTTGAGAAACTTTTTTACCTTCCGTTTCGTATTTTAATAGATTACGTGCTATGAAGTGTTCGAATTTCAATATTTCTGATTTTGATGTGCGAAAGTACACAAACCTTTCGTGCCTTAAAAGTATTTGGTCAATTTTGATTTTCTTCTTTATTACGTTTTTAAGTGTTCAAGTTTCTGCAAATGAAGTTGTCCCCAGAGATAGCAATAGTTTTCGTTTTTGGGGTAGAAAAAAACCTTTGGTCTTAGGCATTGCTCGAATGGATTTGTACTTTGATTCATTGGTTGGTAAACGAATTGCCATTGTTAGTAATCAGACTTCAATGATCGGAAATACCCATTTAGTGGATACATTATTTACATTAGGGGTAAAAATTCAAAAGGTTTTTTCACCTGAACATGGTTTCAGAGGGAACGCAGATAACGGCGAAAAAGTTCACAATGAGCATGATGTTAAGACTGGTTTGGATGTAATTTCATTGTACGGTCATAATCGAAAGCCAACTAAAGAACAGCTTGCCGATGTTGATGTTGTTTTATTTGATATTCAAGATGTTGGGGTTAGGTTTTACACCTATATCTCTACTTTGCATTATGTTATGGAAGCTTGTGCAGAAAATAAAATTCCACTCATAGTATTAGACAGGCCAAATCCAAATGCTCATTATATTGATGGACCTATTCGAGATGATCATCATAAATCTTTTATAGGAATGCACCCTGTTCCAATTGTTTATGGAATGACTATTGGTGAATATGCTAAAATGATTAACAATGAATACTGGTTGCCAGATAGTTTGACATGTAATTTATTTGTAGTGCCTTGTAAGAATTACACTCACGCTTCTAAATACATATTACCGATTCCACCAAGTCCAAATTTAAGATCTGAATTTGCCGTTTCTTTATACCCTAGTTTGTGTTTATTTGAAGGAACAACGGTAAGTGTTGGTAGAGGAACAGATACTCCATTTGAAGTCTTTGGTCATCCGATGTTTCCAACCTCTGATTTTCAATTTACTCCAACCTCTGGATTTGGTTCCAAAAGGCCTGTGAATGAAAATAAAGTGTGTAATGGATATGATTTAAAATGTTTGGGAATAATTGAAATAAATAAACTTAACATAGACTGGATTATCCAAGCGAAAACGCTGTTAGGAGATAGTATCATTTTTATCGATCAACCAAGTTTTTTTGATCGTCTTGCGGGTACTTCGACGTTAAGACAACAGATTCTAAATAATGTTCCTGAAGAAGAAATTAGAAAATCTTGGGAAACAGATTTAGATCGTTTTAAAGCTGTTCGAAAAAAGTATTTACTTTATGATTAATTCTTTTTTCCTTTTCGAAAAGCGTGCATAAATAATTCGCCTTGTAAACGATAACCTCTCGGATTGAAATGCAAACTGTCACTATTTACATACAATCGTTTACACCATTCTTCCATAGAATTATCCCCTCCCATAATATGATTTAAATCCCAAAGTACTAATGATGGGTCCGTATTTACTTGATTACGAATAATCGAATTTATTTCACTAATTCTTTGCGGTCTTCTATTTTGGTACTTTGTGTCTGGTGCGGTGGTCAATATAATAGAGGTACTGGGTGTTGATTTATGAATTTTTTTTATAAAATCACCCAATTCTTTTGTTATTCTAGGAACATTCAAGGAATCGATATAGGAGTCATTTGTACCTAGTGAAATGATTAATAACTCCGGTTTTATGTATGCTAATTGTTCTTGAAATAAGACAGTATAATTTATAAATTGGTCAAGTGTAGAACCTGCTACTCCAAATTTATGATAAGTAATTCCAGGAGTTGGTTTAGCATTCATTCTTAGTGCATAAATAATAGGGTTTGCATTAACATCGAATTGTACTTTTACTTTTTCTTGTGCTTTATCAAAAGTCAAAGTGGTAACAGCAGTATGTTCGCTTATTTTTCGGGTAATGATATTAGCATCTTTACATTTAATAGAAAATGGTTTATCACTCATATAATGAAGAAGTTCAATTTTTGAAATTGGTTCATCCTTCAATCGTTTATCAAAACGTAATCCCCCAGATTTTTCTTCCAAATAAAATGCTAGTCCGGTCACACCAAGTGGAATAGTACTTTTTCCTTGTTTGATACTCGCTCTTTTCCAACTACCTATAGTGTCTAAAGGGAAAACTTTCATGCTTTGAGGGTTAAATAATTGATAAGGAAATTCCCAACCAATTTCTCCTTTACCATATGAATCAATCAATTGTTTTTTGATTTCTCCTGAAAATTGACCGATTTCAATATGCGAATCACCCATATGCATGACCGTAAAAGAGTTTCTTTTTTGCTCTTTTAGTTGGTTTAAAGTTGTATAAACATTTTGGAGTGCTGATGAGTGCATTAAAGTATCGATAGGGTTTTTTTCTACTTCAAAAGTTTCTTCTGTAACTTGAGGTGAACAAGCCATTGTAAATAATGGAATTATTAAAAAAAAGTATAGTGTAAATTTCATTGAAATCTGGAATAAGCGTGAATATGAATTCGAAAATACAAATTCTATTTAGTAACTTCACATCGATATTTTACAGAATGAACAAATAACTTTCAGATTCGTGAAAATTTATACTGATATTGAACAGTTTCAATCCATTAAAAACCCTGTTTTGACAATAGGAACCTTTGATGGTGTTCATGTAGGTCATCAAAAAATCATCGAAAAGATGAAAGAAATTGCCAAACAAACCAATGGTGAAACGGTAATTTTTACTTTTTTCCCACATCCAAAAATGGTAGTCAATCCTACGAATCATGGTATTCAATTGATTCAATCACAGGAAGAAAAATTTGAAAAATTAGCTAAATTAGGAGTAGATCATGTGATTGTATTTCCATTTACGAAGGCTTTTTCTGAAATAACGGCTGCTGAGTTTGTATCGGACGTTTTGATTTCTAAGTTGAATATTCATACCATCATTGTGGGTTATGATCATCAATTTGGAAAAAATCGAGAGGGAAATCTTACCTATTTAGAGAATAAAGGAAAAGAATATGGTTTTCAAGTTATTGAAATTCCAGCTCATGAAATTAATGCCGTGAATGTAAGTTCATCAAAAATTAGACATGCACTCAGTGAGGGAGATATTGAAACAGCAAATCATTATTTAAATGGTTCTTTTGAAATTTGGGGAAAAGTAATACACGGTAATAAATTAGGAAGGACTATTGGTTTTCCAACGGCGAATATAGGAGTAGACGATTCTCTGAAAATAGTTCCAGGAAGAGGAGTTTATGCTGTAACCGTGTCAATTGATGGTGGAAAACCGCTTTTCGGTATGATGAATATTGGTGTGAGACCTACCGTAAATCAAGAGTTGAAAGAAACAATCGAGGTCAATCTATTTGATTTTAATGAAGATATATATGAAAAATCAGTGCGTGTTTGTTTGCATAAGCGCATTCGAAACGAACAAAAATTTGATGGTATAACATCACTTACTGCACAATTAAATCAAGATGAAAAAACTATTCGCTCTTATTTTCATTTGTAGTCCTTTGTTGTTTTTCGCTCAAAAAGCAGATACAATTAAGTATTATTCCCTTGAAGAAGCTAGGGCAGTTCATTCAGACAGTGTTTTTGCTATTAGATTGACAAAGAAAAAGTTAGTTGCTATTCCAAAAGAAATACAATTTTATAGAAACCTTCGTCATTTAGATTTAAGTAAAAACAAGCTGACTGAACTACCCGAGTTTATGAGTTCTCTAACTAATTTGATCGATTTGGATTTAGGAAAAAACAAATTCACTTCTTTTCCTACAGAGATCTGTAAACTTTCAAATTTGAGACGTTTAGTACTTAATCAAAATCAGTTTACACATATTTCTGAGTGTATTGGAAATTTAGAGAACTTAAATTATTTTGATTTGTGGGATACTCCGTTGGAAACTTTCCCAAATGCCTTCATCACCATGAAAAACTTAAAGGCAATTGATATGCGTGGAATTCTTTATGGACCTACCTATCAACAAAAATGGATTCGAAATTTACATTGGATAAAAATCGAGTTTGATGCCCCTTGCGATTGTATGGAGAAATAAAAACCTAAATCACTTTACTGATTTAAGTTTACAATACTTATCATATCGTTTCACTTCATCTGTTTCCATATTATCAAGATCAAAAGCGTGTGAGGTATACATGATTTCATGATCTGTTAAACCATCTTTAAATACTCCTATTATATCACAATTATCGGACACAAACATACTAGAAATAGGTTTACCATTTCTACCTTTCACTTCTAATTTATTTGTAGATTCTGTGTAAACAACATAGAAATCAAACCATTGACCTACAATTTCAATGTCGTCCGAAATTTTTTCTAGGAATAATATTTTACCATCACCTAATATAGCAACCTGATTTTGATCATAGGGTTCATAATCCAAATTACCTTTATAAGTGGTTGGAGATGGATGCCATGTCCACACTTTTTTGTAACCGCGTTCTGTTGCAAATTCTTCCGATGATCGTTCTGTGTATTCATCATCTAATTCATCATTTTCAACCTGGGCAAACGATTGAAATCTCAAAAAACATAAAACAAAAAGTAATAGGGTCACAATATTCATATACTAATATGAAATCAGGTAGTTAATTGAAATTCTTCTGAATGATCTTGAATATAATTTAAGGTTTCCATAATTTCATTCAAGTTGAAAGAGGTCACTAATTTCATTCGATATTCTTTAATATGAGCAATACCCTTAAAATAATTAGAGTAGTGTCTTTTCATTTCCGCAATTCCAAGTGATTCTCCTTTCCATTTCACACTCATTTCTAAGTGTTGTTTGGCTACTTCTACACGATCAAAAACGGTTGGTGGAGGTAGCATTTCGCCTGTCTTCATGAAATGTTTTACTTCATTGAAAATCCAAGGATAACCAATACTCGCTCTACCTATCATAATTCCATCTACTCCAAATTTATTACGATATTCAAGAGCTTTTTGTGGGGTATCAATGTCTCCATTTCCAAATACTGGAATTTTCATACGAGGATTATTTTTCACTTCACCAATTAAAGTCCAATCTGCATCTCCTTTGTATAGTTGTTGTCTGGTTCTTCCGTGTATTGAAATAGCTTCAATACCAACATCTTGTAATTTTTCAGCGGTTGAGACGACAAATTTCGAGTTATCATCCCAACCTAAACGGGTTTTAACTGTAACCGGTAAATTTGTGATTTTCACAATTTCCTCTGTCATTTTCACCATTTTAGGAATGTCTTGAAGCATGCCTGCTCCAGCTCCTTTACAAGTTACTTTTTTTACAGGACAACCAAAATTGATATCAATAATATCTGGATTTGTTTTTTCTATGATTTCTGCTGATCGCTTCATACTTTCGATATCGTAACCGAAAATTTGAATACCGACAGGACGTTCGTATTCGTAAATATCTAATTTTTTGACACTTTTTGCTGCATCTCGAATTAATCCCTCAGAGGAAATGAATTCGGTATACATCAAATCAGCGCCATGTTTTTTACACAGAGCTCGGAATGGAGGATCACTCACATCTTCCATAGGAGCTAATAATAAAGGGAATTCACCCAATTCGATATTACGAATTTTAACCATGATACAAAGATAATGAATTACTCGGAAGGCTCTATGTGAATCAATACATGTCCTAAAGAACCGATATGGTTTCTCAATTTATCTTTCAAATTGTGAGAAATGGTATGTCCTTCACGCACTGAGATATTTCCATCTACCCGCGCATGTAAATCAACGTGATACTTCATACCTGCTTTACGAATGAAGCATTTTTCTGTATTTACAATTCCGCCAACAGTTAAAGCTATGGTTCTAATTTCCTCAATTAAATCATGATGTGTATGTTCATCCATGATTTCACCTAAAGCAGGTCTAAAAATCTGGTAACTATTATACAAAATAAATCCGGATGCAAATAATGCCGCCCAATCGTCTGCTGCTTCAAATCCTTTTCCAGCAAATAAAGCTATTGAGATACCGATAAAAGCCGAAACAGAAGTAATCGCATCGCTACGGTGGTGCCAAGCATCTGCTTTCAAAGAAGAACTATTCGTTTCTCTACTTTTTTTAAGTACGATGCGATACGAAATTTCTTTCCATATAATAATTGTTCCCAAAAATATGAGCGTCCAAGGTTTTGGTAAAGTATGTGGTGTTTGAATGTTTTGAATACTTTCATATGCAATAAAACATGCTGAGAAAATTAAAAATGCAACTACTAAAAAGGTAATCAATGGCTCAGCTCGACCATGACCATATGGGTGATTTTCATCAGCTGGTCGATTGGTATATTTAATTCCAAATAAAACCAATAATGAAGCAAAGATATCTGTTGTTGATTCGATTGCATCCGCAATAAGTGCATATGAATTACCAAAAATTCCGGCTACCCCTTTTAAAACTGCAAGTAATGTATTTCCAATTATGCTAAAATAAGTCGCTTTTAACGCAGTCTGTTCTGATAAGTTTTCTTGTTTCATTAACACAAAAGTACGATTTGAATCAGAATTTCTTTTTACCTGTAAGATTATTTATAGAATGAAAAATTTAGATCTAAAGACAAAAAAACCAATTATTAGTGCAAAAATAGCAGCTAATAATACAGCTCCAGCTGCCACATCTTTTGTTTTTTTAGCTAATGGATGGTGTTCTGGAGAAATGATATCGGTTAGAAATTCAATGGCTGTGTTAAGCATTTCTGTAATAAAAACAAGTGCGATTGCCAAACCTATCCAACACCATTCAGAAGTAGATAGATTAACCACAATCCCTAAAATGATAACTATAAAGGTCGCCAATGCATGAATCCAAGCATTATGTTGTGTTAGAAAAAAAGTCTTTATTCCTTGAAAAGCGTAGGAAAAACTTTTGATACGATTGCGAAGTGAAAAAGAGGTTTCATTCATGTTTTTCATTCAAAAAACGTTATAAAGTGTAGTAACAATTTTCCCTTTTCCAGGAGCTAATTCGATGGAAAGTAATTTCTTCGATGAAAGCACATCCCAGTTAAATGGAGATTCTATTAAATTAATACCGCTCTGTTGTTTTAATCGAATTCCTTGGCTTGCAATTTTATCTTTGTTCGGAATGAAATCACCTGATGGAAGATGTTCTGTTAAAATGACATAGCGATAAGCAGATAGTTTAGTTAGTATTTTTTGTATTTCATCATTGGAAAGATGCTGTAAAACTTGTCGTACCAACGCACAATCTCCTTTTGGAAGTTCATCGGCTGCCAAATCTTTACATAAAAATGATCTATTGTCCCCTTGAAATAGTTCTTGATTTCTTTTAATCAAATCTGGAACGATATCAATGCCAATATATTCTTTTGTAAAGGGGGTGAACACTTTGCTAACATTAAAATCTCCGCAACCCAAATCACATACAATTAATGGTTGATCAAATGATTTTAGAAATGATAAAACAGTTTCCTGATAGGGTTCAATAATTGAGGCATCGTGGGATCCTTCACCAGAGTAAAATTCATATTCTTTACCACCCCAAAGATGCATTTGATAAATCTGTATCATTACCTCTTTTGTTGGCCAGGTTTTTTTGTTTTTTGAAGTAATGCTTGACATTTTTTAAAATGGTTCATTAAAATTACCTATTTTAAGTCAATCAAACATTTACTATATTTAATTGTTTTTTTATTATGGAAAATAACTTTGTCTTAATTGCTGGAGGTAGTGGTTTGATTGGTAAACGATTAGTTGAACATCTTTACAAAAAAGGTTTCGACGTTGCTATTTTATCCAGGAATAAAGTAGATAAAGATGCAATTTACTGGAATCCTTCGAAAGGTGAAATAGATACTTCCATGCTGCATAAGGTTACACATTTAATCAATCTTTCAGGTGTGAGTATTGCCGGTGGTAGGTGGACAGAAGTTCGTAAAAAAGAGATCATAGATTCTCGTGTAGCCTCTACAGAATTTTTATTTAAAAATAAGTCTTATTTCCATAATCTTAAACATTATATATCTGCTTCTGGTGTTTCTTGTTATGGAATTGATGATTTGAATAAAGTATACACAGAAGCTGATGCTTTTGGAAATGATTTTTTATCTGAAGTCGTATCGAAATGGGAACTAGCTGCTGATTTATTTTCAACAATTTGTACAGTATCTAAGGTAAGAATTAGTCCGGTTTTAGATAGCAAAGGCGGTTTTATCTCTGAAATGAAAAAACCAATACAATTTGGAGCTGGAGCTGTTTTAGGTAGTGGAAATCAATGGATGCCCTGGATACACCAACGTGATTTAGTTTCTATTTTCGAATTTATAATCAATCATCAACTGGAAGGTCCTTTTAATGCAGTATCAGGTAATGTAACCAATCGTACTCTAACGCAAATGTTGGCGCGTAAATTACACAGACCTTTAGTCCTTCCTGCTTTGCCTGCTTGGTCTGCAAAACTGATTTTTGGAGAAATGGCTACGTTGTTTTTGGATGGTGTACAAGTTTCAAATCAGAAGCTAATTGATAAAGGATTTTCATTTCAATATACTGATTTAGATAAGGCTCTGGATCAGATTTTGTAGTATTACCTTATTTATGTAGTAGTGTATTCAATATTACACTAACTTCTATTTCTTCAATACATCTACACGGTTTTTTCTTTGCACATATTGGGCAATTGTCATCATGGGTAAAAATATGCACGTTTTTTCCTAAGGCTTTCCATCTACCTGGATGAATTGGTTTTCTTGGAGAAAATAAGCCACATGTAGTTTTGCCAAGTATACCAGAAATATGTAAAGGTCCTGTAGAACAAGCTACTAATCCCGTAGATTTTTTTATTAATACTATAAGTTGGTCGAGCGAAAGTTTACCTGTAGAATCAAAACAATTCGGGTGTTTTGGAATCATATTTCTAAAGAGTAATCCTTCTTTCTCAGTTCCGGTAAAAACAACACTAAAATTATTTTCAAGTAAAGAATGGGCAAGCGCAGTGTAATTTTTCATGCCCCATTCCAAAGCACTACCTTGCGATTTCGGATGAAGTATTATTGTTTTTTCATTAAGATTTAAGAATGAAATTAAATCTTCAGGTAGTTGTATATTAGGCGCTTGAAATGATGTCATCCATTCTGAAATTTCTTCTAACGTTGGTATGTGATTCATACCTAAAGGACGAAGCAATTCAAAATTTAATTGCGATTCGTGTAAGTCGGATTTTTTACGAGTAAAATTTGGACGAATATTACAAGTCAAAAAATGAAAAGGTCTATGTGAAGTTCCTATTCTGTATGGAATACCAGCTTTTTTTGCGAGACTAGCAATTTCTTTTTTTGGAAAAACATGTATAAATATATCAATTCCAATGGATTGAATAAAAGAGATGCGTGATTGAACTGGTAACTCTTCTATTGTTTTCCAATCAATTACTTCATCAACTTCTGGTAAGCATTTTATGATTGGGAGGGTGTATGTACTTCCAATAAATATAATTTTTATTTCAGGAAAATGTTTTTTCAACCACACACAGATAGGTAGCGTCAATACCACATCACCTATACTATCAGTTCTGCTAATTGCAACAGTTTGGTTGCTAATTTGTATGTGTTTCATAATGATTTATTTTGTGAATGAAACTCCTCCGGTTTGAATTAATCTTCGTAATTTTTTGTATTTGGTATAGGTTGCAAAGGCAGAGATACGACAGATTCTAAAGCCTACTTTTCCATCTAAAAAACCTTTTTTAAGGATATAATCTTTCATGAATTTTACGATTGGACTGAGTAATAAAGTGAAAATTGGTGCTTTTTTACCTTTTTCGTATTGTGCTTTCGCTAAAATAGTTGTAAAATACTCAACTTGTTTGTAATGATCTGATAAAGAGTAGTAACTATAATGTAAAATATCACCTTTGAGGTGAATTATTTTTGAGTTTTTATCATGAAGTTCAAATTTATCGTGGGGATTTGTACCGCCCCAACTACCTTTTCTAGCATCCCAAAGACGTAATTTTGTATCTGGATACCAACCACAATGACGAATCCAATGACCACAATAATTGGTTAAACGATTCATTTCATAACCGTCTGCTTGCCAATTATTTTTTACTTCTAAAATGGCATTTTTTAATGTAGAATCTAATGCTTCATCCGCATCTAATGATAATATATGAGGGTATTTTGCTTGGGTGATAGCCCAGTTTTTTTGTTCTATATGTCCTTCGAAAATATGTTCTACAAATCGAACACCATACGATAAACATATTTCTTTAGTTTTATCTTTTGAATACGAATCAACAACTACGATATCATCTACTACTTCCTTTATAGATTCTATACAACGTGCAATATTACGTTCTTCATTGAAAGTAATTATGACAGCAGAAATAGAAATCATATTTCAGATTATTTTACACGAATGATTTCACCAACTCGGATGGAGTTTGGATCAATTTTAGGGTTTAATTCCTTCATTTGATCCATAGTTAATCCGTAAGTATCTGCAATTCGACTTAAATTATCCCCTGGTTTAACAGAGTAGAATTTTTTGATTGGTTTTGGAGCTACTACAGGTTTAGGCTTTACCAATACTTGTTTTCCAGCTAATTCCGGTTGCATTAACTTTACGTTTACCAAAATCTTCAACTGTTGAGCGATACCTACCCAATTGGAACTCATATTATTCCATTTCTTAATGTCCTCTGGAGTAACATTGTATTTTTGAGCAATAATTCCCACTGATTCATTTCGTTGTACGGTATGGTAGATAGTTACTACAGAATCAAAAACAACAGGTTTTTCAACTTCAGGTTTTGTAGTTGGATTTGGTGAAGAGTTTGTTATTGGTTTAACTGTTTTTTGAATGATTGATTTTTCTGTTGGATTTTTTGATGGAGAATTTTTAGGAGTTAAAATACCACTATCCATTTCTTCAATACTCAATGAATTTGTTTTTTCAGTCAATACTTGTTCAGGCTCTTTCTGTAAAATTGGAGCTTTTCCTTTGATAACTTTTAAATTTCTACCTAATGGGGCTGTATAACTTCGTAAATAATTCCATTTACGAATTTCTTCTACTGATACATAGTATTTTTCGGCAATAGATGTTAGTGTTTCGCCTCGTTTTACTTTATGCCATACGACAACTGGCTTTTCATTTGCTAAAGTGTTTACAGTTGTTTTTGTTAACGAATCATTTGTTGCAGTGGTATCTAAAACTTCAACTGGTTTTGGTTTAGGAGCGAAAATACTTTTTTCGAGTTCATATAATGAATCACCGAAGGATATAATTTTTCCAATTTGATTAATAGGACCTGTGATACATTGCTTTGGTTCTGTTCCAGGTATGTATTTTGTTTTATAAACAGGATTTAATTGGGCAATTTCTTCTAATGGCCATTGTGTTAATTGATCAATCGTAGACATGTGTACACCTTTGGACAAACATAAAGTATCTAGTTGATAGAAGTGTACTTTGTGTTTTGCTGGTTTGATATTGTGTTCTGCATGGTAAGTCAATAAATAGGCAGCGGCTATAAAGTTAGGTACATATCCTTGTGTTTCTCTCGGTAAATACGGTCTTACTTCCCAATAAGTTCGTTTTCCTCCTGAGCGTCGAATGGCTTTGTTAACATTTCCAGGACCTGCATTGTACGCAGCTAAAGCAAGATTCCAATCACCATAAATTCCGTAGAGTTTTTTTAGGAACTTACAAGCGGCTTCTGTAGCTTTAACAGGATCCATACGTTCATCTATGTATGAATTTTCAATCAAGCCATACATTTTACCTGTCCCATACATAAATTGCCATAAACCTAATGCACCTGCTGGTGATTTTACTTGTGGTCTTAATCCACTTTCTATCACTGACAAGTATTTTAACTCAATTGGCATGTCGTGTTTTGCCAATGTAGCTTCATACATATCAAAGTATAATTTAGATCTACCCAATACTATTTTTGCGAATCCACGCCTGTTTTTCACAAAAAAACGTATCATTCCTAATGTGATATCGTTGCAATCTAGGTGAAATGGAGATATGGCATTTATTTTTTCAAGTCGTTGACAATAAACTTCATCACTAACTTCTCCCTTATCTTCTTCATCATCAAGCATTCTGATAATTGAATCAGTATTGCTATCTGTGGCCATTTCATTAAAATAGTCCATTAAGGTTTCGTCAAGCATTTTAATAAATGCTTCACTATCCATTTCGTGTTTTTCAACAGGTTTTAGTTGTCTCGTTTGAGCATAGCTTCCAAAAATGGAACAAAAAAATACTATAAATACGAGCCACTTTTTCATTATTGTACTAACTTTTCCAAATATGCTGAGAAATCAAACAATTCTTTTTCTTCAAAAGGCTTAGCCATTAATTGAATTCCAAAGGGCATGTTTTCACTTGTTTTACCATAAGGTAGTGAAATTGCTGGATGACCAGTCAAATTAGCATGTACTGTGAAAATATCTTGTAAGTACATTTGAATTGGGTCTTTTACCGCATTGATTTCAAAGGCCGTTGATGGGGTAGTAGGTAATAAGATGAAATCGTAATCGTTAAAGATTTCTTTGGTTTTATTTTGTAATACGCGACGAACTTTCTGCCCTTTTGTATAATAAGCATCATAATACCCGTGAGAAAGTACAAATGTACCCGCCATTATTCTGCGTTTCACTTCTTTCCCAAATCCTTCTGTACGTGATTTTTTATACGTTTCTTCAACGCCAACTGCTTCTTTTGATCGATAACCGTAGTGTACCCCGTCAAATCGAGATAAGTTTGATGAAGCCTCTGCAGTTGATAAAACGTAGTACGTTGGAACCATGTAATCTAGATAAGGAAATGATACAGGCTCAACGATATTACCATCTGCTTTCAGCGCTTCCATGATTTCTTCCATACGTTTTTTAACCTCTGGATGAATTCCTTCTGTTTCAAAACTTTCTTTGATGAAAGCAATACGTTTAGTTATTTTTTTGACTTCTGGTGTAAACTGACCTACATTTTTTGAAGATGAGGTACTATCCATTGGATCTTTACCTGCCATGATTTCAGTTACTAAAGCAGTATCCTCTAATGTATTAGCAAAAACTCCAATTTGATCAAATGAAGACGCATAAGCGATTAACCCGTAACGACTAATTCTACCATAGGTTGGTTTAATACCATAGGTACCAGTAAAAGCTGCTGGTTGTCTAATTGATCCTCCAGTATCACTTCCTAATGCTATAGTACAAAGTCCTGCAGCAACTGCAGCAGCTGAACCACCAGAGGAACCACCAGGAACGGTTTTTGTATTGATAGGGTTTTTGACAGGACCATAAGCAGAGGTTTCGTTAGAACTACCCATTGCAAATTCATCACAATTCAGTCTTCCTATCACAATCGCATCCTCATCAATTAATCGTTGTAAAGCAGTTGCTGTGTATAATGATTCGAATCCTTCTAATATTTTGGAAGATGCAGAAACTTTATGGTCTTTGTAACAAATGTTATCTTTGATACCAATGACCATTCCAGCTAAACGACCAGCTGAACCAGTTTCAATTTTAGCTTGGACAATTTTAGCATTTTCAAGAACACTTTCAGTGAACACTTCTAAAAAAGCATTCAAATCTTTGTTCTTATCAATAGTATTCAGGTAGGTCTCGACTATATCTAATAGAGAAACTCCTGAAGTAATTGATTTTTTTACTTCAGAAAATGTTTTGTACATAAGATTCAGATATTAAGCTTCTTTCTTATCTTCTGGCTTATTCTCTCCTTTAGAGGCGTCTTTGAATTCTTTCATTCCTTGACCTAATCCTTTCATTAGTTCTGGAATTTTTTTACCTCCGAATAATAATAGAACAATTGCTAAAATGATTAAGATTTCTCCAATTCCGAATTTTCCCATGGTATCAAAAATTTATTTTTTGTTGGAACAAAAGTAAACAATATTACCATTTAAATCATAAAAATTAGCAGGCGATTTACATACCGCCTAAGTTCAGTCTTAAACGAATACCTGCCATGGTATTTGCAGTAGGGTATGATGTTGCAATTTTAGGACGATTTAATACTTGATCAAAGTACATTTGCGCAGTTAGATTAGGACCTAAGTTGTAATCTAATGAAGATTTGATAGAAATAACGCGTTGACCCGCTGTTGCTTGGTTTGTATTATCTACTATTTTTCTAATAACTGTGGAATTATCTCTAAAGGAAAAGTCAAATCGAACATTGAGGTCATTTTCAAGTGTTTTACCTTGTAATTTGAAAGGCATTTTTACCTTTGAAAATTTCACTCCTGATCCAACTACCCATTCTTGACTGAAAATTTCAGTTACTTGTTGGTTTGATAAAGCAAGTGATGCATTTCTGTCTTTTTTGTATTCTATTTTGGTAATTAAACCTTGCCCAAGGAAATTCCATGTGGCATCAATCCCTAAAAGGGGGGAGAATTTTTCGGAAATTGTTACGTTTTGAATTTGGTATTGAGCAATAAAATTATTGTCCAAATCAAATGTTGTTGGGTTGCCTTGTTGGTCTAATTCTGATTTTAAATTGGTTTGTATTCCAGATAAACTAACAGATGCATTGTATGAATGCCTTAAAACAAAAGATTTTGCATATTTTTTAATTAAAGCATATTTGGTTAAACCGCTATAGTTGATAGACCAATTTGGAAGTGGCATAGCAGAAAGTGGATTAATATTTCGGCTATTTAATTTGTTACTAGTGTAGGATGTTAAAAAAGCTCCAATTAATACTTCTTGTTGTGTTGAGCCATAACCTTCAGCAAATCCATTTACTTTTTTGGTAGAATTTTGGTTTTTATCTCCTAGTAGGTTACTAACTAGTTGTCTATTATTTCTTAAGTCTGAAAACGCGCTTGACGAATAATCTTTTCCAATTGTAGCAAATGCAGAACGTAAAGTTACCGTTGAATAGGTTAGGGTACCTGTTTCAACTTTACTTTGACTTCCAAATTTTTGAGTAGAGTCGTTCCATCTATAAAAATCACTTGCATTTAAAGTATAATTTCGATTCGCAGAAAATTCGATAGCGATATCCTTGAGAGGCTCTACCGTAGCTCTAGCAGACATATTTTGGCTAAATGAAAGAGTATGTTGTTTATTCAAGGCGCTGTTTTTAACTAGCCAATTATTTTGAGCTGCAATTGATGCAAAATCATAATTTGTTTTATTACCAAATACATCGAATGTTTGTTGACCGAAAATAAATCCAGTGAGATCAGGTTGATTTAGATTTGGAGTTCCTAATAAGCGAGTATCTTGATTATAACCAGGTAATAAAGTTCCATTATTCAAAGAATAGGTTCCAGATACTGAACGAACAGCGAGTAAAGCTCTTGTACCAAAACCTATGATAGGATTAACAGGTTCTTTTAATCTTTTTTCTCTTTTTTCTCTCCTTTTTTCTTTTCTACGAATTCGATCTTCTTTTCGTTTTTCTTTTTTTGTAAGCTCATTATAAGGTTTACCAAAAGAAGTCATATTTGGATCTTTTTTCTTAATCGTTGAATTTGTTGAGTTATTAGTTGGTGATTTATTTGTGTTACTGCTAGTTAGTATTTTTTTAAAGAATTTAGACTTTGAATATAAATTAGTCATATTCATTGTTGCATTAAATGATACTACTCGGCTATTTTGAATGGTGTTACCAAAGTTACTTTGTCCTAAAGGCGCACGTTGCCAGTTATAATTTCCAGCATATTTTATGGATGAGTTTATCCAATCTGTTAAAGGTAATTTGTCTAAAGGTAAATTATAACTTAACGAATAATCATGTGAGTAATCCATTGTTTTACCAAAAGTTTTCATTTGAGTTTTGATAGAGTCAATAAAAACTTGGTAAAGTAGAGGGTCTAATTTTTTATCTACTCGTCCATCTGCTTCATCGAAGATAGACCGATCATTGGCGTTGAAAGTGAATTTGAGATTTTTGGTAATATCGTAACCAAAATTATAGGAACGATTCCAATTAAAGGATTTTACATAAACTGGTGAAAACTCAAATGAAGAAAGATTATTCCTTACTTTTCGTTCATTGTAATTTCGTTGAACATCATTATTAATTGAAATGATTTTTGGTGTAAGATAAAAATTAGCATCTCTTATTAAGCTCCACCATTTTGATTTTTGCATGAATTTCACCTTTTTAAAAGGTTCAACTGGTTTTGCGGTGAAACTATAGGTGTAGATTAGATTACTTTTCCAAGATTTAGTTCTATCGTATTCAGTATTAAAATCACGTCTAAACGTCTCATTAAAACCATAAGAAATGGCAAAGTTCGATAAATTCCAAAAATGTGGTTTCGCGTCTGGATTAGCTTCTTTTTTAACGTTTGAAAAGTTATAAGACCTTCTTTCAGTGAAGTCTTGACCTAATTTTGCGTTTTTTAATTTTTGTTCAAGTGGATAATCATTTAGTTTAATATCTGGGTTGAATGGATCATATTCAGGATTGACAATACCCAATGAATAACCATAATAAAAGGGCAGTGATAATTTCAATTTATTACCTAAGAACTGGCCAAGTTGCATGTTTGTACTAAAATCAAAACCCATTTGTTCGTTTCGTTGTCTTTCTTGAACTCGGCTTTCTAAAGTTCCCCAATTTACACCACTATAATTTCCAGACATAGATACATTTGCAAAATCTGCTGCTTGTACTTGCACTTTGGCTACTGCAGCAGATCCACCTGCATTTTGAAAGTCTGTTAGTCTTAATTCATTAATCCAAACAAATGCACACTTCGTTAACCCATCGTCAGCACCAAATTTATTCGTAGCTTTCGATGGATTCCGAACACCTATCATGATTGTTTTAATTGCTTGAATATTTGGACTTCCTTTGATTTTAATTTGTCTAGTGGAATTTGAAGGGTCTGGAATACTATATTCTTGAGTAATTGAAACTCCAGAATTATTTCTTTGTTTTTTAGCTTCTAGTAAATTATCAAATATTATTTCCATATTATTTGTTTCTGGCCAAACATCTTCTGGTGAATTTGCTCCCCAAGGAGTAACATTCATAGGTAATTCATATTCATAATAATTGTCTGTGTAGTCAGTACCTAATCGAACAAATAAAGTTAAATCTCCATTTTTTAAAGGTGCTGATTTAGATAATTCTTCTGCGTGAACAAACATCTTTAATTTTTTATATGTTCTCACATCAAACACAACATTCTTAAAAGCCGCTTTTGCATTACCATCGTCCAAATTACATACTTCAAATGAAAGCGCTTGTTCGTTCATTTGACGCTGTTGAACTTGTGTGGGATCGATTTCTCTTAAAATACCAGGAGGTAATTGATAATTAATTGGATTTCGTTGTGCATTTTCTTCAATATTTACTGCAGCGATATTAAATACAGAACTATTTGGGTCTTTTTGAATGTTTTCTCCAGGTAAGCTTAGATCACCATTGTATTTTCTCCATTCTCCTCTGATAAATTCTAATCGGGCAAATCTAAGTACCACTTCTTCATTCCATTCTTTTAAGAACATACGCATAAAACGAATAGATCTAAAATCGGAAATACCATTTACAATTTTTTCTGGTTCTCTAACTGGAATTTTGAACTGAATCCAACGTTCAGTTTTATTTCCTGTTGTATATGTCTGGATGTTTGTAATGTAATTTTTACCAACTTGTAAATCATTTCTTCGTAAGCTGACTTTATATTGATAGTAACTTTCTGTTTCAGAAAGGTTATTATCTTGATTTAAGTCTTCTATATCTGGTTGGTTCGTAGCTTGAGTTGGGTAACCAGCTGCGTTTATGGTAGCAGACATTTCTGGGGTTGGTGAGTTCCCCTGTGTATTGTTAAATTTTTTATATCTTTCTAAGATATTCGCTTTGTCTGCATCGTATTGGTCATCAGCATAATATTTATAATCATCAGAGGATGGGTCATTGATCATCCGATTTTTAACTTCCTGTGTTAGGTTTGGATTTTTATTCACCCAAGTCACATATTTTTGAAAGTGTGTCTTTTCTTGTTCGTTATCCCATCCATCTAATCCAACATCTTGTAATTTTCGTGTTGTGGGATCATTGTCAAAAGCGTTTACAACTATATTTTGTGTTGATACCCTTGCCCATTGTGTTGTATCAATATTATCTGAAACAGATGTGCTTGTTGGCAGTCCATTTTCAAACTCTTTTCTAGAGTCTGGAATAACATCTTCCGAAATATTTCCTAAGTTAAAGTATAAATCTCCTCCAGAGTGCAGTGTGTTTGGATCCGCTTTTTCGGCATCTTCGTTGAAAGGATCTAATACCCAAAATTGAATAAACTCTATGTTAGAAAGTTCAAAATCATTAGTTGATAATGCACGCATAATTCCGCCCCATTTATTTTCAGGATTGGTAAATTTTCCAAGTTTATCTAAGATCGATAGTGTATCATAATTATACATACCTCGTTCTTGCGGATAGTAAGCTAATTCCAAAATCGGAATATTGGTAAAGGTTCCGTATTGTTGTTGTAAATTTGGAAAAATGTCTTTTTGATTGACCATGCGCATACGGCTATCCACAAGCATGGATGGATCTTTTTTTACGTTTTCTGGAGTTAACGTCGAATTTTGGTAAAACATAGGATCAATTAGATACCATGCGGTTTTTGATCTGTTAAATCCTGTGTTTAAATTTTTAGATGTTGCTTCAGGGAACAATGTGGGCTGTCCTTGTGGAATACTTGCCATTTTCCATGCAGAAGGAGTTCTTAAATCAATGGTACTTTGACTTCCTTCGAAATCGTCTACATAAGACATTCCTGAACCAGTTATAACACGTGGAACACCTGGAATTAAATGGGCAACCTCACCCGTAAATGAGATGGAAGATTTGGAACGTGTTGAAATACCAGGTAATAAATCCACCAATTTAGTCAAAAATGGTAATTCTCTTTTTATGGATAGATCAAGTCCAATTAAATTGTTTTTAAAGGGTTCAGAACCCATATCTACTTTCTGAGTGATAGGTCTTTCAACCATTCGCATCCAAGTCGCCCCAAGATTAAAGTCTTTATCAAATCGATAATTGAAGTGAGTTCCAATTAAAGAGCGTGCTTGAAATCCAAATACGGAGTTACTTTCAACAGATACTTTGATTGGTGTATTAGATTCTAATACACCACTATTTAAAATTTTTACTCTGCCTAAATTGTAGTCAACAGTATAGTCTGTACCTTCTACTAATTTCACGCCACCTGCAGTTACCGATACCGCACCTTGAGGAACGTTTAAAGCATTAAGAGGAATATCTGAACTTACAGAAGATTGATATTGTCCTTTAAATATAAATCTGTTTTTAGACGGAATTTGTTGAGCTGCTGTTTTCGTTGAATCATAGAGTTCTGTATAAGCAATTTTATTTACTACAGATTCTGCAATTCCTTTAGATAACATTTTCTTTTTCAATGTATTTCCAAATGGCTCTATCGTAGTAAAATAAACCCTACCATTTTTGGAATTGATTGTCCCTGCATTATCTGTTTTATTTCCACTAAAGTTGATGGGTACAAAGTCGAATAAACCATCTGAAAAAGGTTGATTATTCATGTTTAATTTATCCATCCCGAGGAGGGTAACCAACTGAATTTTATCTAAACCGTTATAGGGAAAGAAATTAACTGGTAAACTCGTTGAAGGATTATTATAAAGCACATCCAATCTAAAACCTGTTTTATCTAATTGATAAGCACCAATTGAATACACGTTTTTCATCATTAAATCCCAAATATGTGACTTAGGATTAGTTAAGGTAGGTTTTAATAATTTTAGGAAAAGTGCTTGTTTTCCATCTATTCCGTCCGTTGAAAATTGACCTACTTGGTATGTTTTTCCTTGGTAAGTATATTCATAGGCAACAGCTAATACTTCATCATTTATCAAAGGTTGATTTAACGAAATAAACCCTAATAAGGAATTGTAATTATATTCCTGTTCAGTTAGTCTTCTGGCGTTTTCTACTTTTTCATAAGTAATTGCTTGTTCAAATGGACCAGGTGCAGTAACTACATTACTCAATGTTGGAACAGCAGAGGAAAAGTCTTTAACTGAATTTTGAGTAAGTAACCAAGGATATAACCCATTTGAATTATTATCTGGAAAAATGGAAGCGGAATAATTTCCAGGTTTTCCGTCAACTACATTTGGGTTTGATTCACCTAAATCTGTGAAGGCTATGATATTGCGCGTATTTTGGGTGTTATTTATTTTATTGGTTACCCAAACCTCCATACGTGTAATATTTATTTGAGAGTTTGCTATAGGAAGTTGAGACATGGCAGTATCATACTGATCTCTAAAATAGTGGGATAAAAAATAGTGTCTATTTGCCTCGTAATTATCAGCTGAAAGTTCAAAATTTTGTACTTGTGCTTTTCCAGCAATATTAATTTCTTGTTTTTTACCTTTCGATGAAGCAATAACATTATCAATGGTTAGCTTTCCAAATTTCCATTGAGTTTTTACACCAAACAATGTTTGTGAACCTTGTATTAATGATGTATTTAATGGTAAAGAAACATTTCCAAGTTCTATTTTTTGAATAATTTGATCTTCATCACCAGTATAGCCTAATTTGGTTACATTTTCAAAATCAAAAGCTGCTTGGCTATTGTAGCTTGTACTCAATTTTAATTTAGTACCAATCGTACCAACCAAATTGATTTGCATATTTTGTTGAAAATCAAATCTTGTAATTCTTCTTTGATTTACCGGTAAAGAAGGATTATCATATTTTGATGAATTTACACCCAGTGCTATTTCTATTGTTCCTTGAGGCTTGATATTGATTTCATCAGAACCAAAAAAGTTTATAAAACCTTTTCCCCCAATTTTTATTGGTGCAACCAAGGCTTTTTCTGATTCTGTTATTTTGTCAAGTTTATCTTTCCAGTTTTGAGAGAGTGATTTTTTTCTTTCATATTCAATGTATTCTTTCAAAGTCATCATCGAGGGATTCCGAAAATTGATAGAACCTTCATTTCCTAGCGTTTCTTTGAAGACATATTTTTTTGATGTGGGATCATACACAATGGTTTGTTTTAATTGGCTTGGGTTGCCTAAATCAAAACGTGACTGAGGATTTTGTGTTGGATCAAATGTTTTAGGAATTGGAAAAGGAAGTTCCGTTTCATTTTCTTGTGAATATGAATGGCCAAAAAACAACAAAAGCAAGGTATATAAAATAACCTTGCCACAATATTGTTTATGACTATGCCTAAAATGCATTTATTACAGAATCTTTAGTCCTCCTTTTATAAGTTCTTCTACTGTTTCGTTACCACTTTGTATTATTTTATCTAATGCTTTTTCTGCATTTTTCTTATCAAAACCAAGCGAAACTAATGCTGTTAACGCATCAAATTTGTTTGTATTGTGTCCAACAGGTAAAATTTCTTCAGTAAAACTAAATTTAAGTACTTTATCTTTTAGGTCAATTATTACTCTTTGTGCAGTTTTAGCTCCTATACCTTTGATACTTTGAATAGTACGAACATCCTCTACTTGAATAGCATGCGCAATTTCAGCAGGCATAAGGGAAGATAACATTATCATTGCTGTATTTGGTCCGATACCAGAAACTGAAATAAGTAAATTAAACATTTCTCTTTCTTCTTTTGTAGCGAAACCATATAACAGTTGTGCATCTTCACGTACTATAAATTGCGTGTAGACTTTAGTAAATTCTTCACTGCCAATAGTAGAATAAGTATTTAATGAAATTTTCACTTCATAACCAACCCCATTACAATCTATAATTAGGTTTGTTGCGTTTTTTTCAATAAGCTTACCTTGTAATTGTGCAATCATTCAGCTTATTTATTTTGTGCGTCAACAACGGCAACTTTTACCATGTTTACAATTTCTCTAACAGTTGCTCCAATAGGCACAACGTGAACTGATTTCTTCAAACCAACTAAAATAGGGCCGATTGTTTCACCGTCTAACATTTCTTGTAGTAATTTATAAGAAATGTTTCCTGAAGATAAATTAGGAAATATGAGTGTATTTACTTGTTTATTTGCTAAAATCGAAAAAGAGAATTTTTCATTCATTAGATCATTGTTTAATGCAAAGTTTGCTTGAACCTCTCCATCAACAACTAAACTTGGATATTTATCATGAAGTATTTCTACTGCTTGAGCCATTTTTTTGGCATCTTTTCCCTCTCCAGATCCAAAGTTAGAATAACTCAATAGAGCAATTTTTGGTTGAACTTTGAATTTACGGATTGTTTTTGCAACGTTATTTGTAATTTCTGCAATTTCTTCAGCAGTCGGGTCTAAGTTAATGGTTGTGTCTGCTAAAAATAGAGGTCCACGCTTGGTCATTAAAATATATAAACCAGCAACTATGTTCACATCTTTTTGCAAACCTATTGTTTGAATGGCTGGACGAACTACATCTTTATAGTTTCTTGTAGCTCCTGAGATCATTGCATCAGCATCACCCATCTCTACCATCATTGCGCCAAAGTGATTTCGTTCTCGCATCACTTGTAAAGATTCAAACTCAGTAAACCCTTTTCGTTTACGTTTTTCGAAGAAAACTTTTCCGTAGGCCTGTCTACGTTCCATTTCTTCTTCCGATTTAGGATCAACAATCTGAAAATCTGAAAACTCTAAACTATATTCATTGATTATTGCTTCGATTTTCTTTTTGTTTCCTAATAAAATTGGAAAAGCAACACCTTCTTCACTTGCAAATTGTGCGGCTTTTAATACTTTGTAATTATCTGCTTCAGCAAAAACTACTCGTTTAGGATTACTTTGTGCTTTTGCTGTTATGTTTTTTAATAGTTTATTATCAAGTCCAAGTCTACTTTTTAATTCAATTTCATATGCTTCCCAATTGGTAATTGGATTTCTTGCAACACCAGAATCCATAGCAGCTTTAGCAACCGCTGGCGCAACGTAATAGATTAATCTTGGATCTAGTGGTTTTGGAATAATTTGTTCTCTACCAAAGGAAATACTTTTGTCACCATAAGCAACGAGTACTTCTTCAGGTATAGTTTCTTTTGCTAGAGAGGCAATCGCTTTAACCGCTGCAAGTTTCATTTCTTCGTTGATGCAAGTTGCACGTACATCTAGAGCTCCTCTGAATATAAAAGGGAAACCGAGTACATTATTTACTTGGTTAGGGTGGTCAGAACGACCAGTAGCCATTATGATATCTTTTCTAACTGAAACGGCATCCTTGTAACCAATCTCAGGTTCTGGATTTGCTAAGGCAAACACAATAGGATCATTTGCCATGGAAGCGACCATTTCTTTAGAAACAAGATTCCCCTTTGATAAACCAACAAAAACATCAGCTCCAACAAAAATCTCTTCTAGTGATTTATCTCCACAAGTGTGTTGACCGAAGTAAAGTTTATTTTCATCTAAGTCAGTACGGTTTGCATGCAGTAGGCCTTTACTATCATACATGAATATATTCTTTACATCAGCACCAAGGGCAATATATAAGCGTGCGCAAGACATAGCAGCCGCTCCAGCGCCAGAGATCACGATTGTGACTTCCGAAATATTTTTATTAGCTAATTCTAAAGCATTTAATAAAGCAGCAGAGGAAATTATTGCTGTTCCATGTTGATCGTCATGCATGATTGGAATATCCAGTTCTGCTTTTAACCTTTGTTCGATTTCAAATGCTTCAGGAGCTTTAATATCTTCTAAATTGATCCCACCAAAAGTTGGTGCAATGGCTTTAACAGTTTGAATAAACAATTCAGGATCACTTGCATCTACTTCAATATCAAATACATCTATGTCTGCAAATATTTTGAATAGTACTCCTTTACCTTCCATCACCGGTTTTGATGCAAGCGGACCAATATTTCCAAGTCCTAAAACAGCTGTACCATTCGATATTACAGCAACTAAATTTCCTTTTGAGGTATATTTGTAAACATCATCTGCATTTTCAGCGATTCTGATACAAGGTTCAGCTACTCCAGGAGAATAGGCTAAGGATAAATCTCTTTGTGATGCGTATGGTTTTGTAGGAATTACTTGTATTTTCCCAGGTCTACCAGATGAATGGTAATCAAGGGCGTCTTGCTTGCGAATTTTAGCCATAAAAAATGTTTCTAAATCAACTGCTAATTTAACAAAAATAGACGTAACTCAACGAATTACTCTGCTGATTTAACAATTGAAAATAAGGTAATGAATTAATGTCGAACTACGAATCTTGCTGTTTCTAAAAGTTCATCTTTTGCGTAAACGTTGATAATATAAACGTTGTTTTTGAAGTCGGAGACATCGATTTTCTTAAAATTATCGACATTTTCTGAAAAGACCTCTGTACCTAATGCGCTATATATTTTAACAATTGCATCAGAATTATTTCCTTTAATAGAAATATTAATGAAGTCAGTTGCAGGATTAGGGTAAACACTTAAAATAATATCACCATTGTCGTGTAAAGGCTTAAGGTTAGATTGTGAAAAACCTAATAAGGAAAAAACAAATGATATGAAAAACACGACAACCTTCATATTATCAAATATAACAATTTTGAATATAAAAACCAATTTTTATGATTTTTCTTTAAAGTAATTTAAAATTATCATCGTTTTTGCGAGTCCAATTATTTTAGTTAGTTCGTCTTTACTAGCATTTTTTATGGCAGAAATCGTTTTAAAATGTTTCATTAGTTGTTCAAAAGTCTTTTCTCCAATACCTTTAATTTCACTTATTTCGGAGATAAAAGCATTTTTACTTCTTCGATTTCTATGGTGTGTTATACCAAATCGATGTGCTTCATTTCTGAGAAATTGGATTACTTTCAAACTTTCAGAACGTTTGTCGAGATAAATAGGGATGCTATCACCGGGAAAAAAAATTTCTTCTAATCGTTTTGCAATTCCAATGATGGCGATTTTACCTCTTAAGCCTAATTTCTCTAATACTTCTAAAGCGGCGCCTAATTGTCCTTTTCCACCATCGATAATGATCAGTTGAGGTAGTGGTTCCTTTTCTGCGAGTAATCTTGAGTAACGTCGATGAACAGCCTCTTGCATCGTAGCAAAATCATTCGGTCCTTCTACTGTTTTTACATTAAAATGCCGGTAATCTTTTTTACTTGGTTTGGCATTTTTAAATACCACACAAGCTGATACAGGATTGGTACCTTGTATGTTAGAGTTGTCAAAACATTCAATGTGTATGGGTAATTCTTTTAGTCTTAAATCTTTTTTTAATTGCTCTAAAATACGATTGGTATGTTGTTCTGGATCAGTTATTTTTTCATGTTTAATTTTTTCTAATCGATAAAACTTTGCATTTCTTTGGGATAGTTCGATGAGGTTTTTTTTATCACCAATTTGAGGAACAACAAATTTGAAGTCGGGAAATTGCTCTTTAATTTGTACATCGGTTAAAATTTCTTTAGTGGTACTTTTGAAACGTTCACGTAGTTCAAACAGAGCATAAATAATGACTTCAGCAATGGTTTCATCAAGCTTTTTTTGAATTTCTAATGTTATACCATGAATAATTGAACCATTTGAAATGACAAGGTAATTTATAAAAAAAGATTTTTCATCTTCGACTCCTGTAATTACATCAACTGCTTGAATTTTTGGAGAAACAATCGTCGATTTCGCTTTGAATTTTTCAAGAGCTGCTATTTTTTCTTTCATTTTTTGAGCCTCTTCAAATTTATATTCTGAAGCATAATCAAACATCTTCTGTTTCACATATTGAATTACTTGATGAATTTGGCCTTTTAATATAGATTCGACGTGTTCGATAAATGTATTGTATTCTTTTTCCGTTTGATTTCCCACGCAAGGGCCTAAACAGTTTCCAATATGATATTCTAAGCAAACTTTAAATTTCTTTTGTCTAATATTGCTTTGATTTAAGTCCAGTGAGCATGTGCGTAAGGGGTATAAATCTCGAATAAGTTCAAGTAAGGTATTTAATACTTTTACATTCGGATAAGGACCAAAATAAGAGGAACCATCTTTGATATAAGAACGAGTTGAGAAAACACGCGGAAATGGCTCTTTTTTGATACAAATCCAAGGGTAAGTCTTATCGTCTTTGAGTTGAATATTATACTTGGGTTGGTATTTTTTTATAAGGTTATTTTCAAGTAATAAAGCGTCTAGTTCGGTGTCTACAACAATATATTTTATATCATGAATTTTCCTTACTAGTATGCGTGTCTTTGCATTATCGTGTGTTTTTACAAAATAGGAAGAAACCCTTTTTTTTAGATTTTTAGCTTTACCAACATATATAATTATCCCCGTTTCATCAAAATATTGATAAACACCAGGTTGTTCCGGAATGGTTTTTAATTTGAGTTGAATATCGGTTTGCATCATGTTACTCAAAACAAAAGGCTGTCCTTGAGAGACAGCCTTTGATTTATTTGAAAACTATAAATTATCTTTGAATTCCTAGTGAAGAGAATTTACGATTATCTTTTACTTCATTCATTTTAAACAAAGCTGTTTTAATTTCACCATTGATATTAGCTCTTTGGTTATTTAACATCTGAGTTTGTTCCATGCTGAAGTCTCTCGTAGCAGGTGCTTTGATCGTTTTGTTCAAACGTATAACATAAACACCTTGTTCACCTTTCAATGGTAAGGTTTTTTGTCCGTCTTTTAACCCTGAGAATAAAGACCCAACTACTTCTGGTTCGTAACCTGCACCTTGAATTTGCGGGTTAGCGAAAACAATTTCAGCCTTGTTTACTGTTGTTCCTCCTTTTTTAGCAAGTAATTCTAAATCTTTTGTTTTAGACATTTGTTGAATTAAAATGGCTGCTTTTTTCTCTTTTATCACTTCTGCTTTCATTATGTCTTTAACATCGATAAATTCAGGAGCTCCTTTTTCTCTTATGGAAGAAACGATAGCGATAATGTAACGATCATTATCTTCAATAGGAGCAGAACATAGAGTACCAATTTCAGTATCTTCATCGTATGCTAATTTAATTAGCTTATCTTCTGCGAAAGGTGTTTGTACTCCTTGAATTTTAGGGTTTTCATCAGAAATTCTATAAGGTCTTACAATGTAACCCTTTTGTCTTGCCAATGTATCAAAAGCATCTAATTTAGATTCTGGTGATGATTTGCGAGATACTTTTTCGTCTAAAGAATATAAGATATTGTATGCTTCTTCGTTAATTAAACTTTCAGTTTCTTCACTTGGAGTCAATGCTTTTTCTATGAATGAAACGATAGGGTATTTAACAGCTTTGCGTTCCATTACCTCAATAATGTGTATACCAAATTGAGTCTTAACCGTTCCGATTGAACCAATTGGCATTGAAACAGAGAAGGCAGAGAACTCAGGAACCATTTCAAAATCAAGGAAGTTATCAATAACCCCTCCAGTAGATTTCGAACCACCATCATCTGAAAATTTTGTCACATATTCAGCGAAGTTATCTTTATTAATTAACTTCACTAAACTGTCTGCTTTTCGTTGTGTAGCTTTCACTTTAACAGAATCTTCTTTTGGAGCAGCTAGTAATATGTGTCTAACCTTACAAACGTTAGTATTGAAACCACGAACTTTTGCTAGTCTGTATTTTCCTTTATCTAAATAAGGCCCAACAATTTGACCAGGTAATGCCATTTTAAAAACAGTATCCATTGCCGCTGGGAAAGTTAATCCTGGCGTTGCTTTTTGGTCAGACTCTGGACGTAAAGTAGATTGTCTAGAACTAGTATAGAATTTTAGGTCGCTATTCGCTAATACAAAAACAGAGTCATTTTTAGCAGCTGCAAATTGTGTTTTTAAAGCATTTATTTTTTTAGTGAATTCTGCTGTATCTTTTTTCGAAGGAGCAATTGCAATGTCAAAAATTTTCACATCTCTACCAGCAGTAGCTTCGTATTTCTTTTCGTTTTTGTGTTCTTCATAATATGCTTTAACCTCTTCGTCAGAAACTTTGATTTTGTCGTCTTGGATATCTGAATATCTTCTAACCACGTATGATACACTTTTTACTTCTTTTTGAGCTTTATATTCTTCTTCTGCTTCCAATGAAGTTACATATACACCTTGGGCTAACAATTGAAAATATTTCTCACTTTTACGTTGGTCCGTGAAAGCTTGTTTTGTATTTTTCCATTGTTCTGAAACTTGAGGGTCTGAAGAAGATTCCATTTCAGTAATGCGTTGTTCTAATAAACGTGGGTTGAATTGTCCAGTTAGTGAATCAACAAAGCTTTGAGCTAAATCTGGCATTACAGTAAAACCGTCTGTACCATATAGATATGCATCAAATTCTGATTTGCTTACATCTAAACCTAATTTTTCATATTCTTTTTCAAGTATGGTATTTTCCACTAACATAGTCCATGCTCTATCTGCAGATACTTGCTGATCTTGTGGAGTATACGGACGATTCATTTGTTGGTATTGTTGTGCATCTTGTTGCATCACCGCTTTTACCAAGTTGTCGTATTTGATAGGATCTACTTGTTCACCTGCTACTTCCCCTAAACCAAGTACTCCTCCTGATTTTCCGAAGATATTGTCCCAACCTGTCATAATAAATGCAAGCATAGACAAACCAATTAATACAAGCGTTAACCCAGATTTCTCTCTTATTTTACCTATAATAGCCATATAAAGTCTCTTTTTAAAGCACGCGAATATACATATCTGAATTGACTTTTGAAATAAGGGCCTTTATTATTTTTTTGTAAACAAGTCTAAAAGGAGAGAATTTAGAACGAATTCTTTTTCTTATTTTTACTTTATGACTTCATCCGTAAAGGAAATTTATACCCTAAAACAAGTTGCAAATTCCATTCAAAAAACCTTGCAAGAGCGTTACAATCGCACTTATTGGGTAAAAGCTGAAATGCACAAGCTCAATTTCACTATGAAAGGGCATTGTTATCCGGAGTTAGTTTATAAAGAGAATGATATTATCGTAGCTGAAATGCGCGGGCAAATTTGGAAGACCAACTTCGAGCGTATAATGGATACGTTTTCCAAAGTGGTAAAAGAGCCCATTCAAGATGGTATGTTGCTTCTTTTCGAAGTAAAAATTGTCTACCATCCTGTTTATGGTTTATCCTTAGATATTGTTGATATTGATCCTTCTTTTACTTTAGGAGAACTTCATAAAGAACGAGAGGAGACCATCAATCGTTTAGAAAAAGAAGGTTTATTTTATAAAAATCATCAGTTATCTTTCCCTTTGTTACCTCAACGTATTGCGGTCATTTCTGTTGAATCGAGTAAAGGTTTATCTGATTTTTATAGCATTACCAAATCAAATACTTGGGGTTATACTTTCTTCTTTATGCTATTTCAAGCTCAATTAAATGGTGATGGTGCTGTTTTATCTATCATTTCGCAATTGAAACGCATTGAGAAAGTAAAAACACATTTTGATGCTGTTGTTATAGTTCGTGGAGGAGGTGGTGAGATTGGTTTGTCTTGTTACAATAATTATGCCTTGAGTAAATCGATTGCTACTTTTCCTCTGCCTATATTGACAGGCATAGGTCATTCGACAAATGTAACTGTTGCAGAATTAGTTGCTCATAAAAGTGCTATTACGCCAACAGAGTTAGGTGAATTTTTGATTCAACGGTTTCATAATTTTGCGGTACCTGTTAATGATTCATTGAAAGTTATAAAAAATAAGGTACAATCTGTTTTCAAATTATCGAAAGAAACTTTTCAAAGTGAGATTAAAATGTTTCGTCAAGTTTCGATTACTCGATTTATGAATGAATCAAATAAACTAAAAGACCTCACTCAAAAGGTCTTACATGAAGTAAAACATAAAATGAAATCACAACAAAATGATGTAGTTCGATTTTCGGAATGGATACAAGTACAGGTTCAAAATTTCAATCAAAAAGAACACTTGCAACTAAGTCTTTTACAAAAACAGTTGATGAATTGGAATACGAATCAAAAGCCTTTTTTTATGGCTAAAGTTGATCAAGTTCAAAAAAATTTAATTTTTCATTCTAAAAATTATTTCATTCAAAAAGAACAAACACTAAAAGAAAAAGAACAAGTTGTCAACTTATTAAACCCACAAAATATCTTAAAACGAGGATATGTTATTCCGTTAGTTAATGGGAAAATTCTCATTGAGAATAAGCTACCTCAAATAAACGATGAAATAGAATTAATTACTTATTCATATACTTTAAAAACAAAACTTATTAAAATCAACAAAAATGAAGAATGAATTAAAATACACAGATGCATTTGAAGAATTACAAGAAATTGTACAAGAAATTCAAGATGGTGAAATTTCAGTAGATGATTTAGCATTGAAAGTAAAACGTGCTGCGACGTTGATTAAATTTTGTAAAGAAAAACTTTCTACCACGGAAGAAGATGTAAATCAAATTTTAAAAGAGTTAGAAGAGTGATTCAACGATATTATTATGTTGGTAGTCTAAATTTTTAAATTATTATTGTTTTAAATAACTAATTTTCGCTGAACATTTTCGCTTTTAAATTGTTAAGAGCTTGTTATTAAATTTTATATGAAATACTCTTTATTATTTTTTATTTTCATTTGTTTTTCTGTCTTTTCTCAGGAAAAATTTACAGTAAGCGGTACCGTAACCGATAGCACTAAAGGTGAAGCATTAATTGGAATAAAAGTAAAAGTAAAAGGCGTTGCAGCAGGTTCATTTACAAATGAATATGGTTTTTATTCCATTACAATTCCAGCTGGAAAATATACGTTAGTGTACAATCAAATTGGATATGTGCCTATTGAAAAAGAAGTTGATTTACAGTCTAATACTCGTGTGGATGTTAAGTTAATTCCTGGTGACCGAGTTAAAGAGTTGAAAACAGTTGTTATTACAGCACAAAAAGCGGATGCTAACGTGAAACAAGCAACGATGGGTGTAGAGAAGATTGACCCTAAAGCGGTTGCTAAAATACCTGTTTTGCTAGGTGAGAAGGACATCATTAAAACAATGCAATTATTACCAGGTGTAAAAAGTGCGGGTGAAGGTAATTCGGGGTATTACGTAAGAGGTGGTGGTTCTGACCAGAACTTAATTTTATTGGATGAGGCACCTGTTTACAATGCTTCTCACTTATTAGGGTTTTTCTCAACGTTCAATTCAGATGCAATTAAAGATGCTACATTGTATAAAGGTAATCAACCTGCGAACCTTGGAGGAAGATTATCTTCTGTATTAGATATTAAAATGAATGAAGGTAACAACCAGCGTTATAATGTGAGTGGTGGACTTGGGTTGATTTCATCTAAATTAAATGTAGAAGGTCCACTAGTGAAAGACAAATCTTCTTTTTTGATTACAGGAAGAAGAACTTATGCTGATGTTTTTTTGAAAGCGACTGAAGAGTTTAAGAACAATACGCTTTATTTCTATGATTTAAATGCGAAATTAAATTATAAATTAAGTCAAAAAGACAAATTATATCTGTCGGGGTATTTTGGTCGTGATAAATTAGGATTTGGAGGTGCGTTCGGTATTGATTGGGGAAATGCAACAGGAACAATGCGTTGGAATCACATTATATCTCCAAAATTATTTTCAAATACCTCTGTGATTTACAGTTCTTATGATTATAAAATTGCTATAAAAGCTGAGAACGTTGATTTCACCATAAAATCAAAAGTATTGGATTATAATTTGAAGCAAGAGTTTCAATATTATGCCAATACCAAAAACAAAATCAAGTTTGGTTTAAATATGATCAATCACAACATCACTCCTGGTCAGTTAATTGGTTCGGAAGGGGTTTCAACAGGAATTGTTCAATTAAATCCTGCAAAATCATTGGAGGGAGCTTTATTTATATTGAATGATTGGGAAGTAAATGAGAAATTGTCTGTGAATTACGGGGTTAGATTGTCTACTTTTTCCGTGTTAGGAAACGGTCAAGATATGTATACCTACGATGCAAATGGAAGTGTAAATGATACATTAAAATATTCAGATAATGAATTTATTAAAACTTATCCTGTATTAGAACCAAGATTTTCTATGAGTTATGCTTACAGAGAAGATCAAAGTTTCAAACTTGCTTATTCAAGAAATGCACAGAACATTCACTTGGTTTCCAATGCAACTACTGCTTCACCAACGGATGTAATTTTAGGTTCAACGATTAATACCAAACCAGAAATTGCTGATCAAGCAGCTTTTGGTTGGTTTAAAAACTTTAAAGAAAACACCTATGAATTCAATGCGGAAGTGTACTATAAGTATATGCAAAATCAGATTGACTATCGTAATGGAGCTAATACACAAGCAAATCAAGTTTTAGAAGGAGAGTTACTTTACGGTTTAGGAAGAGCCTATGGTTTGGAAATGATCTTAAAGAAAAAAACCGGAAAATTTAATGGTTGGATTTCTTATTGTTTGTCTAAATCAGAAAGAAAAATTGAAGGAATTAATAATGGTACATGGTATAATGCAAAACAAGACAGAACGCATGATTTATCAGTGGTTACTATTTATGATTTAACACCAAAATTATCAATTTCCGCCTTGTTTGTTTTTTATACAGGAAATGCGGTTACCTTCCCTTCTGGAAAATATACGATTGAAGGTCAAACTCAATTCTTATATACAGATCGAAATGGAGGAAGAATGCCCAATTATCACCGATTAGATTTAGGAGTAAATTGGATAAGAAAAAATACAGAGAAATATGAAAGTAGCTGGAATTTCTCTATTTATAATGCTTATGGTAGAGAAAATGCTTATACCATTGCATTTAGAGAAAAAGAAGGCAATCCCAATGTAACTGAGGCTGTACAAACTTCTTTATTCAGATGGATACCAGCGATTACTTATAACTTTAAATTCAAGTAATATGAAAAAGATACTTAAACCTATATTTTTTACATTTAGTGTAGTTGTCCTAATGCTATCTATTTTTTCATGTGAGAAAGTGATTAAGTTAGATTTAAACAGTGAAAATCCGAAAATTATTATCGAAGCACCCATTAATGTAGATAGTACGAATCAAAAAATTACGATTAAACAGACTGTTAATTTTGATGATGAAAGTTCGGGAACAGCTGTTACAACTGCAGAGGTAACTATATCAAATGGAACAACGTCTATTAAGTTTGACCATACTTCAAATGGTGAATATGTAGCTAATACACCACTTTCCTTTTTTGGTTCAGATAAATCTTATGAACTTAAAGTAATTGATGCAGGAAAGACATATACTGCAACTAGTATTTGTCCAGTAGTTTCAATACCATTAGATTCAATCGGTGTATATAAACAAAAAACATTTGGAAGATATAATTATTCCGTAGTTGCTTTAAGAAATGAAACTCCAAAAGGAGTACCTAATTGGTATCAATATCAGGCAAAGAAAAACGGAGTTAAAATCAATAAAATTTTAATTGATGATGATCAAAATTTAGATGGAGTAACTGTTACTAGAAAACCGATTTTTGATTTACCAGAATTTTCACCAGATACAATAGTAAATGATTTACCAAAGTTTAAAGTGGAAAAAAATGGAGTTACTACTTTAGCAGATTCGGTAGAGTTAGAATTAACTTTGGTGAATATAGAATACAAAGTTTTTCGTTATTTCTTTAATTTAGTATTAAATCAGGGCGGAAGACAAAGTGCTACACCTTCTAATCCTGATCCATTGTTTACCAATGGTGCTTTAGGTTATTTCTCAGTTCAAAAGAGCTACACCAAGAAAAAATGGATTAATACAAAATAGGTAATAGGGTTTTTCTTATTTTTGTCTTGTATGCAAGGAATACCAACCCATTATCAACAAGCAATAACCATCGGTATAGAGGCCTCTTTTATTTTGATGGATTTTTACAAAGGTCATGTTGATAGTACTGATAAATCAGATGGTACTCCAGTAACAATTGCAGATAAAGCTTCTTCAGATTATATCGTTTCTAAACTTGAACCACTTGGTTTTCCAATCATTTGTGAGGAAATTATCAATGAACCATATTCTTCAAGACAACAATGGCAACAAAATTGGTGTATTGATCCTTTAGATGGTACCAAGGAATACTTAAAGAAGAATGGTGAGTTTGCTATCAACATTGCATTTATTGATAATCAGATTACTATCTTCGGAATTATCGTATGTCCTGTTAAAAAAGAAGTATTGTTTGGCGGAATAAAGGAAGGAGTTTTTATATCAAAATTTGATACAAAAGGAACGATTATTTCTACTCAAAAAATTGAACCTAGTTTATTTAAGAATAATCCCATAGTATTATTAGCATCAAGAAGTTATGATACTCCTGCTACTAAAAAGTTTGTTGCTGATTTAGAGAAGCAAGTTGGGGAAGTTGTTTATAAACAAAAAGGGAGTGCCTTGAAGTTTTTTGAGTTTGCACGAGGAGTTGCCGATATATATCCAAGATTTGCTCCAACGATGGAATGGGACATAGCTGCAGGTCAAGCTATTTTAGAAGCTTTGGGAGGTGAAGTATTACATCTAGATACTGGCAAACCACTTACATACAATAAAGAAGATTTAAGAAACCCTCATTTTATTGCAAAATCAGCTGCTTTAAAAGTTGAATTAATTCCGAATCCTTAATGAAAGTTATTCTTTTGATTTTTGTATTGGTTTCGGGGATAGTATATTCCCAACAGAAATTGATTCCTTTACAATCATTTTACAAAGAAAAATTCATTCAATTTTCTGGAAAAAAATCTATTTCTACATTTTATCCTCAAAATGAAAGTGAGTTAAATACTCAATACATAAACAGAGATTCTACCAAACAATATTTTGATTTTTCTGAGTATATTTATAAACATCATCTCCTTGAAATCAAAACAGATGTAGGTCAAATTAATATTGACCCTTTGATTAACTTTTCTAGAGGTCGTTATAATTTTGATAGTACGGGTTACCCATTGTATAGAAATACGAGGGGAGTTTTTGTTGAAGGTCAAGTTTATGAAAAAATTTCCTTCCAGTTTACATTTGCTGAAAATCAAGCACGTTTTCAAAATTATGAGAGACAATATATGGCCTCTCGTGGTGAGCTATATATTTTTCCTGGTCCAAGGTATAGCATTCAAAATGCTGTAGTGCCAGGTGGTTCACGTACAAAGCCTTTTAAAGAATACGGGTTAGATTATGCTTATTCAACAGGAATGATACGATATGCTATTCATCCCAAATTAGCTATTGAAGCAGGAAATAATCAACATTTTATAGGTTCGGGCTATCGTTCTCTTTTACTTTCTGATAATGGTTTTTATGCTCCCAATGTTCGTATAAATTGGAAAATTCATCCAAAGTTAGAATATCA
>CANGZT010000003.1 GCA_947458955.1 Flavobacteriia bacterium
ACTATTCCTGACAAGAATTTTTATGCTTTCAACAAAAACATAGAAAATTTATTTCCTATAAAATTATATTTTCACAATGATATTCCCAACCCCAAATCTATTGATACCTTAACTAAAATAGATTATGGAACAACTTATCATGATTATATAGCTATGATTAATGAATATTTAGAACAAAACAACAAAAAATCACAAGAAGAAATCGATTCGTTTTTTAAAGTTGATATCCCAAAAGGATATCGTGATTTAAACTTACTATTAGAAAACATACAGAATGAATTAAATACTGGTTGGAATTTTAAAATTTTAATTAAAGGATTTGCAAGTCCATTAGCGAGTAATTCTTATAACCTTAAATTAAGCAAGAGAAGAATTAATTCTATAATAAACTATATAAATCTGTATGAAAATGGAGTATTTAAAGAAAAAATAGGAAAACAAATAATGTTAGAATTCTTACCCTATGGAGAAGAAGTTGCTGATAAAAAAGTAAATGACAATCCTAAAATTAAAAAAAAATCAATTTATTCAATTGATGCAGCTAAAGAGCGAAAAATTGAATTAGTAGGTATAAAAGTAAGTAAATAGAACTATGACACAACAAACAAAATTTTAATTCACATATATTATATTTTTTTTTTAATTTAGGAAGTATGGAAAAACCAAAAAGAATATTGTTTTTAGATTTAATGCGAGTTATTGCATTATTCATGATGATACAAGGTCATACTACATATGATTTTCTGGATTTGTCAATACGTGATGGACATAGTACTGGAATTAAAATATGGACAAGTTTAAGAGGTTATACCGCTCCTTTTTTTATGATGGTCTCAGGTGCTGTATTTACTTTTTTAATGTTATCTCAAGAAAAAAGCGATGGAACGAACCCGAGAGTGAGAGCTGGAATTAATAGAATATTTACTCTATTATTTTGGGGTTATCTACTAAATTTTCCAGTTTACGAATTCAAACAAATTTTTACTCCTGAAGGTTTAAATCATTTTTTAAGTGCGAAAGTGGGTGAAACACTATTTACAATTCTTTGGATTTCATTATGTCTTTATTTGTACAAAGCTATTATCAATACAGAAAAAACATTTGAAGAAAATGAAATAAAAAATATATTCAGAGAAGATGCATTGAAACATACACAATTTAGAAAATCACTTTTCAACAAAAATTATTTTAAACAAGAACACAGAAAAAAAAGACTTATGTCCTCTGTTTTTTGGGGGGTAATTATAAGTATTCCATTCTTAATTATTTCAAATGTACTTTCAAAAGAGGAATTACAAAGAGCATTTAGAGTTGACGTACTACATATTATTGCTTTAGGTCTTCTAACTATAATGTTAGTATACTTAATTTCTAATCACAAGAAAGGGCTAATGGCTGTTTTGTATTTTATACTAATGTTGATTATTATTTCAATGTTCCCACTAATCAATAATGTTGATTTATCAAACCTACCCATTTTTGTTGCTCCATATTTAAATGATTACGATACAAAATCTATGTTTCCATTAACCCCTTGGCTAGCATATATTTTTGCTGGAGCTTTGCTTGGTTTATGGTTAAACTATGAAATTAAAAAAGATAACTTTGAAAAGAAAATTGGTGTAAAGTTAGCTGTAGTTGGATTAAGCTTTATCTTCTTATCCATTCTAGGAGATAAATTCGAACGATTTTATTTTGGTAGAAGTTATTTTTGGCATGATAGCCCTAATTTAATTTATCATAGAATAGGAATCGTTATTTCTGTAGGAGCTGTTATGGCATTTTTAAGTTTATATGTAAAAGATTTACCTAAATTCATGAAACAAATGAGTAGAAATACATTATGGTTATATGTTGGACATTTAATAGTTATTTATCAAATAGTAAAGCCAATAATAGGTTATCATACTAGATTCAATGTACCTGTAACGATGATTTGTATTTTAATAATGTTTATCTTAATGTACCTTCAAACTAGAATAATAATCTATGTACAGAATAATAACGGTTACTTTGAAACTTTAAAAAAATTAAAAGGGAAAAAAAAGACCATTTAAAATGGTCTTTTAAGCGTTCAAAATTTTATTAGCAATAACTTCTAATTCTGTAGGATTTAATTTTAATTTTTGATTTGAAAAATTCATATCATGAATTGAATTAATTGGAATCAGGTGAATATGCGCATGAGGCACTTCCAAACCTATTACCGATAAACCAATCTTTTCACAAGGAAAAACTGATTTAATTTTTCTAGAAACGAATTTAGAAAATAATATTAATTCAGATAAAATATCATCATCTAAATCAAAAATATAATCAACTTCAATCTTAGGAATAACCAATACATGTCCTTTGACTAATGGATTGATATCTAAAAATGCTAAAAAACGATCGTTTTCAGCAACTTTATAACATGGAATATCTCCATTTATAATCTTAGAAAATAATGTTGCCATAAAATATTATCTGGAAATATCAACGATCTCAAACTTAATAATACCATTTGGAGTGGTTACATCTGCTACATCACCAACCTTTTTTCCTAATAGTCCTTTTCCAATCGGAGAATCAATTGATATTTTCTTAGCCTTAAGATCAGCTTCATTTTCTGCAACAATTGTATATTCCATCTCCATTTTATTTGCAATATTTCTTATTTTGACTTTAGAAAGAATAAAAACTTTAGAAGTATCAATAGTAGATTCATCAATTATTCTTGCATTAGCAATCACAGCTTCAAGTTTAGCAATTTTCATCTCTAATAAACCCTGAGCTTCTTTAGCAGCATCATATTCAGCATTTTCAGACAAATCACCCTTATCCCTTGCTTCAGCTATCTGATCTGAAATTTGAGGACGTAAAACAGTTTTCATTTCATGTAATTCATCCTTTAATTTTTTTAAACCTTCTTCTGTATAATAAGTAACTTGTGACATAATAATAAATTTAGATTAAACAAAGAAGAGAGCCAAAAGACTCTCTTATTATAATAAACAAATTTAGGAAAAATTATTTAATAGCAATAGTGGTTCCAAAAGTGTGAATTAGACCAAAAGGTGTAGATGTTCTAACCCCATATTCTAAACCAATACCTGTATTCTTTCCTACGTTAAAATCCATTGAGAAACCAGCAGTTAAACCTGTTAATGCAGATGTTCTATTTTCAATACTAGTTAAGTTTTTTTCGTAAACGTAACCAGCTCTTAGACCGAATGCTAAGCTACTAGCTTTGAAAGAATAATCAGCTCCAAATCTGTATTGATCATTTGAAAATGAGTTAGCAGTGAAAGAAAACATAGTAGTTAATGTTTGAACAGAATCTTTCAATAAATCATAAGATGCTCCCATATTCAATAGCGATGGAATTTCATATGGTTGAGATCTTTGCTCTAATGTTGCATTTTTTTCAGTACTAGCGTATACAATTTGTGTAGCTAAACCATCACCTTTAAATTTCATCTTAGGTCCAAGATTTTTTAAAGTAATACCAATCTTAAGTTTTTGGTTATCCATTACATACTTGATCCCAGCATCAAATGCAATACCAGTAGCTGATAAATTAGAAATTGACTCCGAAACTAATTTAAAATTTAAACCACCTGATACATTTCTAGTAAATAGCTTTGCATAACCAAAGTTAATTATACTAGTCTTAGGTGAAAATACACCAATACCACCTTCCGGATTTTCAACCGTTGTAATGTTATTATCACCAAAACTCATAGACTGAACAGCAATTGAAATAAAACTTGTGCTATCTAGTTTTTGACCATAACCAACTGAATAAAAACCTATTGAAGCTGAAGATAACCAGTTAGTGTGATTAACTTTAATCTGTGATTTGGTTATAGAAGTCAAACCAGCAATGTTAATGTAGGAAGATTCAATTCCTGTAACAGAGGCAACAGAAGCATCCCCTAGAGATAAACTACGAGCCCAGGGATTTATCAACAACTGGCTTGCGCCTGCAGAACCAACTCTATCTTCATTTCCTGCAAACAAAAGAGTACAAGAAAACAAAAGAGTATAAAAAAAGATATTTATTTTAAAATAATTCATAATTAAACGTTTTAAAATATTTTTAGTTAAATATTCTCTAAATCAGGTTGACGCATTCCACCAAAAAACTTTAGAATTGTTTCACCTACACCAGGAACTTCAACATGAATTAAATATACTCCACCAGAAATTGGAATCCCTTGTGAATTTTTCAAATCCCAATCTATAGATGTAACTTGTCTTGGGTTATCATCATAACCTGCAGAGACATCAATTTTAAATGATTTAATTAATTTTCCTGATAAATTAAATATTTTAATATTACACTTTCTTGGTAAATTAGTTATTTTGACCCTTGTATCAAACTGAGATCGTTCAATATTTGAAGTAGCCTCATAAGCTGAATATGCATAATAAGGATTAGGTACAACATTAATTAAAGAAAGAGCTTCTTTTTTAACATCTAGACTAGCTACTTCAGCAGCAATTTTATCCATTGACCAACCAAACATCGGTTTAGTATCATTTAAATTTGAAGCTTTAAAGTCTGAATATTCCTTATTTACTCTCACTTTAAGTGTTAAATCTGTAGCTAAAATTGTTTGATTAGTAGTTAATACAGGATTCAAAATCCATTGTAAACTATGATAAACATCAAAATAAAATTCATAATTAGTAGGAGAGTTATACTTAGCTAACTTTTCGTATACCCAATTGTTTTTACCATCGTAGTAAGGACAATTTTTAGTATCATCATTTCTATAGCCATGGACATTATAACCAAAGATATAAATAGGATGTTGTCCACCCATATGAGGCTGATCATTATCATCATAAATAGTTGAAGAAGGATTCCAAATCATATCTCGACCATTATCGATAACTAAACTTGAATTTTCACCAAAAGCCATATGTAATCTCATACCAGATTCAAGATCTATAGCATATCCAGGGAACCAACCCATACCAATAGAATCAGCTATTCTCTTACCTGTTTTGTCAACACTTTTACCTCTTCTGAGGGTTCCTGCTTCTGCTCCACCTTCATTTAATAATTTATTTCTTCCTAATTCAATAACTGGACATCTAGTCCACAAACTAGTATCAGAGGTGAAAACGATATCAATACTTGAAAGTCTTGATATACTAGAATATTGTCTAGCCTGAGAAAATTGAGATCTATTAAAAAATGACGGATAAGCTAATGGCATATAATCAGATTGATACCCAACAAGACAATGAGGAGCAATACCACCATTTAAAATTTTAGCATATTTTTTATCAGGATCAACTCCTTTTTCATCAGGATAAAGGAATGGATTTTTCCAACCTAATGAAGTATTATTCTCGCTTGTTGTTGGAGTGTAATCACCAGATCTAATCCAGTTTGTAGGTTCATATGTATCAACATCATTAATAAAAGACAACCATTTTCTTGTTGAGTCTTTATAAGCAATTGATACATCTGAAACTGTTGGAGCAATTGGATCTGTAAATCTTAAAAACTCTTGAAAAAAAGCATCTGAAGCAAAATAATATTGACTTTGATAGATATTTAATGAAATACCCCATTTAGGAATAATCTGTTCATTATCTGCATCAATTGTTTGGTCAGAAGACACACTATCAATTAAGCTACCTCCCTCTTTATCATACTTATAAACAGTCCATGACGCTTTATCAGCATTTATACCATTAAAGTTTAGATAATTCTTATTTGTATCAACATCATAGCCATTAAATTTACATACATAATAACCCTTTGTAACATTCAATGGATCAATTACTTTAACATTTAAAGGTCCCTTACCTTCTTTATACTCTACAACATCAGATTTACCATTCTTAATGATATCTTCTCGAGATTTATCTGTTAATTCTAACCAACGATTTCCATTTCCTTTACCGTCAATTCTCTTAATTGAAGGAGATGAGCCATAACTTGACTTTATAACTTTTTCTTCAACTACAGTCAAATGAGGTACAGCAGAACTTACTTTTATAGTACTACCATCGTATGAATTACGCGAACGAATAAATGGTGTTTTTTGTCCATCTAATGAAGTAGGTTCATCAGGCAAATACATTTTATAATTATTATAAGCATAAGCAACAGCAACATAATAATATGTTTTATTATTCACCAAAGTTCTAGCCTTAGAGAATTTATCTTCTTTGATAATGAATGAGTGCTTGATTCCTTGATCTCCAGATTTATCAACTTTTTCTACCGGAGTAGCAAAACCCAATTCTTCATCATACTCAAAATTTACAATTCTGTTAATACCATTTTTTATATCACATCTTGCAACTAAAGCAGCTTTATCAGTATTTTCCAATTCATCAACCTTAACATCTTTAGATTTTAATTGATAAACTAAATAACCCTCAAATCTATATTTTTTATCTGTATATTGAGGATCGATGTTATTATCTTCTTCCTCATATAATTCGTTATAATTATTAGAAGTCTTTGGATTTGATAAAGTTAAAACAAGAGATTTATCTAATTCCTGTATATCTAACTTGGGTGCACTCGGCGGTTCAAGAATCTTAAAACAGTTATCAAACAAGTTTTGAGCTTTTGTATCTGCACGTTTTAAAGCAGCTACAGAACCATCACCCTCACTACTTCTAGCCCATACAATACCTACTGTAATGTTATTTACAGCACCTGGACGTAAGGTAAAAGGCCCAGCAGATTGAACGAAACGTCTGTCCCCTGGTGTATTACCACTTGACTTTTCATCCCACTTTTTTGATCCGGGATTAACTCCAGCAGTTGACCAATTTAAAGTATCAGAATCACCTGGAAACATATGGTCAGAAAAAATATTAGTAGCCCCTTTACTTCCAGGAAATCCGGTTCCACCGTAAACCATATTATCTCCAAATTTCCATTTACCGCTCATATAGTTATAATATTGAGGTGCGAAATCTGGGTCAGAGACATTATTTGCAGCACCACCAGTATAATATGTGAAACGCTTCATTCCATATCGTTCATTATCAACAATACCATCACCATATCCAATACCTAAACCATTATAAACAATTCCATTATCTTCTATAGCTTGAGCAACAGAAGGTACAGACCATTTTTTGTTTATAAATTTTGGTCCAATATTATCTTTACCATCAGCATCTTGATATGGACCTTCAAAGAAATCAACACCAACGGCAGGTGGATTTAAACCATAACCTTTTTGGTTTCTATAATCTTCATCATTTGCATCTCCATTGTAACAGAAACCCAAACCTCTTGTCACATCACAACCAACAAAATCATCAGGAGCACCACCTAAGTCACTGTCAACATATTGAGCGAAATAAGTTTTATATAAAGTCTGTGTACCACGGTTTATCATTTCATAATTATAGAAAGTCATCTTATTTACTTCATCTGAAGTAGCAAATGCAAATGCTTGAGCTCGAACCTCCATACCAATTGGTTCACCATTTGTTTCAGTATGTATATTCCCCTTGTCATTGAATACCCACCAATGAGTCTCATCACCGAAAAGTGAAATTCTGCGATCAGAACCACATTTAATATCATCTCTACCCATAATATCATCATACCAAGGATAGTCTCCTTTTAATGGATCATATTTACCATCATTATCAACATCTTTAAATGGAGCAAGATAATAATCTTGGAAAAGAGAAACATCACCGTGAGCAGGCCATGCATAAATTCTATTTAATACTTCATTTGAAGGAGAAACACAATTTGATTCATTTTTTGCTTTACATTCAAACCAAGTTATAAATTGTACAACCTCTGATTTTCGAATTGTAAAAAATCTATCAAAAGCTTTACATGTTTCTGCTGAAACGTTTCCGTCACCATACCCACGAATTGCTCCATCATCTACAGGCTTAGATGGATCATAATCACCTGCAAAACCATCTTTAGTAGAAAGGGGACCTGTCCAAAAATCATTACCTGAATTTCTAAATTTTTGTGCAGCTATTTTTAATTGATTATTTACATCCACACCACCCATCCAAAGCGATGCTGCATAAATTGCGGTAGAACCAGAACCAGCTGGAACCTCATAGCTACTTTTTCCATTTGCTCTATCAAGGAACATCAAACCAGCAGGCTCCATAAGTGCAGAAACATCATTGTACTGAAACTGCAACCTCGTATTACTAGGTGCACAACTTGCTTTTAATACTTTATTTTGATTTACAGTCGGCTTATCGTAACTATACGAGAAACCAAAAACATAAACTAAAAATGTTAAACTCAATAATAAATACTTCATAACTAACTATTTTGTATATTATTTAAAAATCAACTCTAATACCAAATCTTAAAGTTCTTGGTGCACTTAAGTTACCAGGGTTTTGTATTGCTAATGTGTAATAATCTATATAAGACTGTACATTCAATTGATTCTGAATTGCATTTTGATTTTGTGCAGCTGCTAAGAAACCATCATCTTTCCAGCTACCTGTACCAGGATAAACACCCAATATATTTAATTGATTAAACAAATTTGTTGCTCTCAAATAAACATTGATATTTAACCTTGTTGGTTCTTCATTCTCAGATTTTTTTATTTCCTTAACAAAATTCCTATCTAATACTAAATCCAATCTATATGTCCAAGGAAGTCTAGATCCATTCACCGTACCTGTCATACCAACATATTGAGTCGTTGCTGGGCCTCCTTGTGCAGTATATGGTGAGCCCGAATAAATATTTGTTGTGATATTTAAACCTGTATTTTTTAATAATTCAAATTTACCAATCATTGGTCCTTCATATTTTTTACCCGGCTTAACATCATATCTATAGTCAGCAACAATGTTTAATTGATGTCTGATATCATAACTATAAGGGAAAATATATCTAAAGTTATAACCAATACTAGTTACATTTTGTGTGATAGCTGAATTAGCACCTGTACCTTCTGCAAACTGTAATGTATAATTTGCTGTCATTCTTAGGTTATTTACTCTCCTTAAATCGTAAGATAAAGTTAAACCTTTAACAGTTCCAAAGTCAATATTGCCGTAAGTAGAATAAGAACTTGGGTATGCATCTATAATTCTAACTAATTGAATATCGTTTCTTTGTTCTCTATAAAAACCAGCGATTTTAAGAGCTGAATTTTCAGAAAGCTCTTGTTGAAAACCAACTTCATAATCAATAGTTTGTTTTGGCTTAAGTCCAGGATTACTTATTGTAGGAGTTGAAGTAGATGATAAAAATTGATAGTCCGTTGGATCAAACCTCGTTATGCTATTATTTGGTCTAATAGTTAAGATGTCATAATGTGCTGTAAAAGCTGCTTTTTCAGCAATAGGGAATGAAAAAGCCAAACGAGGCATTACATTTACCTGTGGAGTATAATTTTTAAAAGCGTCTGATTTAATATTATTTTTTTCTTTATCGGTAGGATCTAATAACCAAGGAGTAATACCTCCCGGACCTCTTACTTCACTCGACTTTTCTGTAGGATTTCCATTTGCAGTATACCACTGAGATTCAGATCTAAAACCGTTAATCTGAGTAGGATTGTTCAAATCATCTACGTAAACAATTGAATTATCTGAAACAGAATTTGGTACAACTGCCCAAGAATAAGTTTGAGGATTTTCTTTAATTAAGCTTCTAACTTCACCAGCTGTTCTTGCTTGATATAATAAATAAGGATCTTTTAAAACTGGTTGATTTGCATCAAAAACGTCAACACGAACACCAACATTAAAAACTAAATTATTAACTGCAAACTTATCCATGATGTAACCAGCCACATATATTGGTTGATATGCACCAACAAAACGCTTGTAGTTATTATTTTTATCAAAAGCAGTGAAATAATCTTGTACAGAAGTATTACCTGAAACTTTATTTCCAGCTATGTCATAACCATAATATGCTATATAAGAGTTACCGTTATTTAACAACTCATCTTGAGAAAACATATCAACTGATAATAATGAAGGATTTAAGCTTAATACATCAACAAATGAACTATTTGCACCACCACCAGCAAGATTTAATTTTCTTCTTAAGTTATAATCAAAAAATGATTGTACATCTAAGTTTTTTTCACCACCAAAAACACCATCATTAGCTGCAGCATAAGAAGCGTTTATGGGTTTGTAAGTAATCTTATTTATTCCATTTGTAACTTCTACACTTTCAATCTCAGTTCCTACAGGGTTAATGTGAGCGTTTGCTTTAAGTCTAGCAAGTGTCCAAAGTGAAATAGGATTTACAGACCAGCTTCTATCCCATCTTTTTTCATATTCAAAACCAATAGTTAACGCGTGCTCACCAATAATTGCATTTCCAGAACCTGTTACTCTAAATTGTTCTAAACCTGTTTTACTCATTGAGGTGTAAGGAGTTCCTAGATTGCCCCACAATCCATAAACACCTTGAGGAAGAGTACCGTTGATTAATGCATTACCTTGTTGAATTTGAGTAATATTTTCAAAATGGCCTTGAGGCTGGCCCTTGTACATATCATAATATTGAATAGTAGTTGCAGCAAGCTCCATGTTATTTGGATTTGGCACAAAGTCAACCGAAACGTCTCTATAACCATTCAGAAAAGCAGTAGAGTTAGACAAATTATATGCATATGTAGGTACACGATTAGTAGTAAATGTACCAACATGTCCATAACTAAAAGCATCAAACTTATATCTTCCATCATAAGTTTCACCACCACTATTTGAGTAATCAACCATCAAATTATAACCTGCAGATTGAATTAATGGACGCACACTATCTTTAGATTCTTTAGCACTAAAGTATTGAGAAAATCTAGCATAGGTATTTATAGATCTACTTACATAATCACCGTTATTTGTAAAATTTAAAAGAGAAGAATTTCTCGAATAAGCTTTACCGTATGAATAAGAAAAGTTACCCCCAAATACTAAGTTCATATTTTTTGGTAGTTTGACAGATATTTTAGCTGTACCAGACAATGCAGCAGATGTAGCATTCATTCTCCATGGGTTTTGTTCAAAATCATCTTTATTCAAGAAAAATGCGTTGCTGATTGGAACTTGACCATCAGGTCTAACTTGCAAAGGATTTTCTAATAAAAAATCTCTAACTTCTTTTTTAACTCTGTAAGCACCACCATATGCTATTGGAGAATTGTCTAATTGATGAGTATAATTTGCCGTCAACATGAAACCTAATATAGGTGAAGTTTTTTTACCGGTTGAATCTCTTCTCATCCAAAGTGGACCAGAAAGTAACCCTTCAAACAAGTTGTAACCATATTTATCCAATCCAAAAACTTTCCCATCATAACCGTGAGGGTCTTTCCCTTTAACATAAAAGCCTGAAGTTTGGATTTCAGCACCTCCGAAGTAATAAGCAGTAGGCCCTTTAGTGGTTATAGAGATAACCCCTCCAACTGCATCACCATAATTTGCAGGTACACCACCGGTAATTACAGAAATTTCTTGCATCGCACCTTTAGGAAGATTTGGAGTAGCTCTTACTTTAACACCATCCATCATGATAAGGTTTCCATCAGTTGAACTACCTTTGATATTAACCCCACTTCCTCCCTCTTGTTTAGTCACTGCGGCAGATTGCGCAACAACATCCTCTGGATTACGTGTACCCATATTCTCCATATCCTCTGCAGTATATGAAGTAATACTCGGTCCAGAAGGGTTAATTAAAGGCGGTTTCTTTTTGATTACTACTGTTTGAGTTTTTTTAGGTCCTACTTTAATCTCACCTAAAAAGACAACACCTTCAGATTTGACAACAATATCTGTTAAATTCACTTTAGGGTAAGTTGCATAACCAACAATGATTTCATACTTACCTGCTGATAAATTATCAAAACGAAACTGACCTTTATCTTGGGTTTTACGCTTACCTTTTTCGTTACCATTTTGTTTTAAAACAACAATGGCACCGTATATTGGAGCATTACCTTTTGATTCGTCAACCACCACTCCTTTAATGATACCAGAACCATCTTGTGCGAATGATGCACTTACAGTTAGGAAAAATCCTAAAACAATTAAATTAAATTTCTTTAACATAGTATTTAATTATAATTCATTCTAAAGTCTGAACAAGACTATGGAAGTTGGTAAAATTATATAATTTTAACTAAATGTTAAAGGATTTTATTAAAAATAGCAAAAAGTAAATTTTTAACCCTCCTAAATATAAACAAAGACAGTAAGTTTGTTAAATAATTTTCAAATCATAGATGATTGATTTCTCCAAATATCAAATATTAAGCTCAACTATTCTTCACTCTAGATTAATTGATGAAAATAAAATTAATCTATATATAAATCAATTAAATAATGATGATCTAATTCTATTTAACGATATTAAAAGTATAAAAAGGAAAAAAGAGTTTATAACAATAAGGGTATTATTAAAACAATATTTCAATATTGAATCTACTTTATATTATATAAACCAAAAACCTTATTTAAAAAATGATTATTTTATCTCTATTTCGCACAAAGATCAAGAGTTGATTATTGGCATAAACCAAAAACATCAAATTGGAATAGATATTGAAAAAATTAATCCAAAAATCAGTAAAATAAAATCAAAGTTTTGCAATCGTAAAGAGTTAGTAAATCTAGATAAAAATGAAAATATTGAAATACTAACAAAACATTGGTGTGCAAAAGAAGCCACTTTCAAATGCTTAGATTTTCAAGAGAATATTTTTTTAACAGATATCAACGTAGATCTTTTTTCTGAATATGAAGGCAGAAGTGAAAATAAAAATCTAAAATTCAAGTTAAACTTCAGTATTAGTGATAATGAATACGTAATTTGTCATGCTCAAAAAGAAAATTGAAATGAACATTTTAAACAAGATAAAGTCGAGTGAAGGTGAAATTGCTGTCTTAATTGATCCTGAAAAAATAGAAAAAAAAAAGAGCGTTGAATTGTTAATTAAAAAAATTAACGAATCGAAAGTCTCATTTATTTTTATAGGCGGTAGTACATTAAAGAAAATAAACTTAAATCCACTAATTTTAAAAATTAAAGAATTAAGCTCTTTACCAATTGTTATCTTTCCAGGTAACCACACCCAAACGTCCCCTTTTGCTGATGGTATTTTTTATTTAAGCCTACTCACAACCAGAAATCCTCAATTTCTAATAGAAGAACAATTAAAAAGCACAAAGAGTATTGTTAAGTCTAATTTAGAAGTTATTCCGACAGGTTATATTTTATTAGATGAAACTGGTAAATCTTCAACATCAAAAATCACTCAAAATAGCACAAAAAAAGTCACACAAAATGAATTACTAAATTTATCGTTTACAGCTAAATTTATGGGAAAAAGTTTACTAATTTTTGACAAAGGAAGTGGCTCTAAAAATTCAATACAAAATATTGATTTTAAAGAAATAAAAGATAAAACAAAGCTACCAATTATTGTTGGAGGTGGAATAAAATCAACTAAAGAAATAATTAAACTTAAAAAATTAGGTTCAAATATAATTATAGTTGGTAATATTATAGAAGAAAACCTAGACTTTCTAGACGAAATAAAGAACATGTATCTTAACATTAATTAAACATAAAATTACCTTCAGGTTAAGACTTGTTAATTTAAATTAACATAGGTTTAATATAGAAGTAAGTCACAAAAAATCAAGAATATTAAACTTTGTACCAGATAAAAAACAGGTATGAAAAAAATAATTATTCTTTCGATTTTTAACTTGATTTCGATAGTAATTTTCTCACAAAACACAATTAAAGGAATCATCAAAGATTTTGATAACAAAGAAACATTACCAGGAGTAATGATTAAACTTGATACTATCAAAAAAGTAGCAAAGACAGATTTAGATGGTAAATTTAGTTTTGACAATATTCCCAATGGTAAATATACATTGATATATAAATACCCAATGTATGAATTGAAAAACGATACATTAACCTTAAACAATCAAGATGTTTCACTAGAAGTTTTCCTGGAGAAAAAAGTCATGCAAGGAAGATTAATAGTAATTAAGGGAAACGATCCAAATAAAGGTAGTACTGATAAAAGAATGTTATTAGAAAGAAAAAACGCAGTTACTGTTACTGACGGAGTTTCTGCTCAATCAATAAAGAAAACAGGTGATAGTGATGTATCTGGTGCAGCTAAAAGAATTACGGGGGTAACCATTCAAAATGGCAAATACATCTATGTTAGAGGTTTAGGTGATCGTTATACACAAACAACTTTAAATGGATTAGTAATACCAGGTTTAGACCCTGATGTTAACGCTATCCCGTTAGACATTTTTCCTACTTCAATCATTGATAACTTGAATGTTTACAAAACAATGTCGCCCGATCTATATGGAGATTTCACAGGTGGTTTAGTTGGAATTACAACAAAGAAGTTTCCTTCTAAAAAGACTACTGAGATAGGTCTTGGCATAGATTACAACCCATCCATGCATTTTAATAAAAACTTTTTAAGTTACTCTCACAGTAAAACTGACTGGTTAGGTTTTGATAACGGACAGAGAAGCTTACCAAGTGTAGATGGTACTAAAATTTCTAACATGAATATCCCCGATGAAGTACTAGTAGATCCTATTTTAGAGAAAGTGACAAGATCGTTCAATAGTGAACTAGGAACGAAAAATTCTACAAGTATGCCAAATGGTTCTTTCTCAATAAATCACGGAAACAAATTTTCAAAAAAAGAAAATTTAACTACTGGTTACTATACTTCACTAAGTTACTCAAACGACAATATTTATTATGATAAATTTGAAACAAACGAATTTCTAAAAAATGAAAAAAGTGAGGTTAACGAATTAGAAAAATGGTCTTCAAGATTAGGAAATGTAGGTAAAAACAATGTAAACTGGAACTTATTAGCATCAGGATCGATAGCTTACAAGAAAAATATGTTTGATCTTACATTATTACACTTACAAAATGGTGAGTCAACCTCAATGAAAAGAAAAAGTCAGGATTATATAAATAACATTTCCTTACTTGAGGAAAATATAATAAGTTATGCTAGCAAAAGATTAAGTACTGCCATACTAACAGGAGCTCACGAGATTGGTAAAACAAGTATAACTTGGGGTAATGCCTTCTCGCTTTCAAATGTGTATGAACCTGACTTCAGAGAAACTAAGATTTCGATTACAGACGGGGACACAACTTTAAGTACTGGAAATGGAGCAGGGATAGATCGTTTTTGGAGAGAATTAGATGAAATTACAAACTCAATTAAAACAGATGTTGTACATTCTTTTACAGAAAAAACAAAATTAAAATTTGGTTTAACAGGAACATATAAAAGCAGAGACTTTTCAGTATTTGCATACAGACATAGACCAAAGAATTTAAATCAAATCGAAATTGACCCAGACTGGTTTTTAAGTGAGAATCAAATTTGGAATGCTACAACTAGACAAGGTACATATACAATTGGTAATTATGAGCCTACAAATAATTATAAGGCAAATCAAAATACAATAGGTGGTTATATTCAAATGATTCATCCGATAAAAGAACGATTAAACTTATCCTATGGTGTTCGAGTAGAAAATTTCCAAATGTATTACACTGGACAAAACAATTCAGGATCAATTGTTTTGAATAATCAGAAAACATTAGAGAACTTTAATGTTTTACCATCTATAAATATGAATCTCAAATTAAATGAAAAAATGAACATACGATTAGCTGCAGGAAATTCAGTTGCTAGACCATCATTTAAAGAAGTATCTATTGCACAAATTTATGACCCAATTACTAAAAGAATTTATAATGGAAATATAGATTTAAAACAAACTAAAATTTCAAATTTTGATGCTAGATATGAATTCTACATTGGAGATTTGGAATTGTTTGCAGTTTCTGGATTTTATAAACAGTTTGAGGGTCATATTGAACTTGTATCTTTTGCAACAGCACCTAATAATGTTAAGCCAAGAAACTCAGGAAATGCAAGTATATTAGGGACAGAAATTGAATTCAAAAAAGCATTAGCTAAAGCTGAAAAAAATAAAATATTAAATCGATTCAAATTAAGCGTAAATGCATCTTTTGTTACATCTAGAGTAGATTTAACATCAGTAATCGTCGATGAAACTGGTCAAAACGAACTTGAATTAAGAAATAAAAATAGAAGAAAAGACCAACCAGAAATTGCTAAATACAGACCTATGGCTGGACAATCGCCATATTCGATTAATGGTACTATTAGCTATGAAATCCCTCAAAATGAAACGAACATCTCTTTATCTTATAACATACAAGGGGAACAACTAACTGTAATTTCATCGGGTAGAGTACCAGACGTATATACTGATCCTTTTAATAGTTTAAACCTAAATATGTTTAGAAAATTTGGAACGAAACAAAACTCTAAAGTGACAGTTACAGTAAATAATATTTTACAAGATAGAATTGCTTTACTATACAGATCATACGGTTCAACTGATGAAATTTATTCATCTTACAACCCTGGAATTCAATTTTCAATAAAATATAACTACACTTTTTAAGTGACAAGTTAACATAATTCAAAAAGTTTAAAGCTGTCTAAACAAGGCAGCTTTTTTTATTAACAAACTATCTATAAGTCATTTAAAAAACTACTAATGTTTTATTTTAATTGATATAACAGAGAATTAAATTCAACTTTATATTTCGGTAATCTAGCCGCATTTATATTAATCAATTATTAACCTATAAGTAAATTAATGCTAACATCATCAAATGAAGAAAATCAGAAATTTGACAAAAAAAACAGAAAAATGAAGAAAAAAACTTTTAAACTAATTTTATCAAGTTTACTACTTGGTACTGTAGTTGTTTTAACATCTTGTGAAAAAGAAACAACAACTCCAACAACAACTGTTACACCAACTGGATCTAAATCTGTTACTAAAGCAGGTTTAATTTCAAAAAACGAAACTTGGTCCGCTGATTCAGTATACTACCTAGGAGGAAAAGTTGTTGTACCAGCAGGGGTTACATTGACTATTCAACCAGGTACTATTATCAAAGGAAAACAAGGTACGGGATCGTTAGCTTCAGCATTAATTATTGCTCAAGGAGGAAAATTAATTGCTGATGGTACTGCTGATAAACCTATCATTTTCACTTCGGAATTAGATAACATTAAATCAGGAGAAACATTTGGAACAAACTTACAAAAAACAGACAACCAAAAATGGGGTGGTTTAGTTATTCTTGGTAATGCTCCAATCAGTGCAGCAACAGGAGATACTAAGGCACAAATTGAAGGAATACCTGCTTCTGAGTCTTATGGAAGTTACGGCGGAGACAAAATAGATGATAACTCTGGAAGTTTAAAACATGTTTCTATCAGACATGGTGGTGCATTAATTGGTGAAGGTAACGAAATCAATGCATTAACACTTGGAGGTGTTGGAAATGGAACAACAATTGAAAATATTGAAGTTTATGCAACATTAGATGATGGGGTTGAATTTTTTGGAGGAACAGTAAATTGTAAAAACATCTTAGTTTATTATCAAGGTGATGATGGTATTGATTTAGATCAAAACTATGCTGGAACAGTAGATGGTTTCATGGTAATTCATGGTGATGGAATTGGTACAGATGAAGGTTTAGAGTTAGATGGCCCTGAGAATGTAACCTACAACACAGGTATGTTTACTTTAAAGAATGGAATTTGTAGAGGTGAAGGTACTGAAGGTACAGGAGCTGATATCAAGTCAAAAGCTCAAGGTACATTAGAGAATATTACGTTTGAATATGCAAACGGATTAAAGAAACAAGTTAAAGTTTCAGCATCATTCGATGCAACAAACTGTTCAAGTAAAACAGATGCTTTTTCTAACTATTTAAATAACAAACTTACATTTACTAATAACAAATACAATACGAATAAAGTAACTGCATACACAAGTGCAACGACTTGTACTGATGCGTTAAAATCTGCTCAAACTGAATTAGACAAAATTACAGAAGGTACAGGAACTTCTTTAACTGCAAGTACTTTTGCATGGACATGTGCAGGAAAAAGAGGAGAAATTAAATAATTCGACAAAGCTTTCAATATCTTTTGGGCTACTTTAATCAGTAGCCCTTTTTTATTTAGGTCAAAATGTCAGTAAAAAATTGTAGGCATTATTATTGACAAAATCAAAACATGAAATTGAAATTTTCTATTAATTACGAGATAATTATCATCCCTTTTTTAGTCGTAGTCCTAATGTGGGTTGTTTTTTGGGGTGAATTTGTATCGTCAATAGATTTAACTAGATTAGGTATTTTACCAAGAACTTTATCAGGGATTTTTGGTATTTTATTTTCTCCCCTACTCCATTCAAAAACAGATATTAATCATATAATTAATAACTCTATCCCCATTTTTTTATCACTTGTTACCTTATTCTTTTTTTACCCACAGATCGCATACAAAATTTTTATCTTATGTTGGCTTAGTTCGGGTATACTTACTTGGTTGATTGCAGAAAATGAAGGTAGTTTCCATATTGGAATGAGCAGTGTTATTTATTCCTTAATTGTTTTCTTATTCGTCAGCGGCATCATAAAAAAACAGTTAAAATATCAAGCTATTTCTATGCTTATTGTTCTAACCTATGGCAGTTTAGTTTGGGGTGTTTTTCCTGTGGAAGAAAAGATTTCATGGCAAGGTCATCTAGCAGGTGTAATATCTGGTATCCTAATGGCTCTACTTTATGTAGATAAAGAAATAGAGCAACATAAAGAAATACAAAGCTTTATTCCTAAAGAAAGCATTGAAACCGAATTAAAGAATTATAATATTGAATTTAAAACCAATCAACATATATCTAATTCAAATACAAATATCAACTATGAGTATATTAAAAAACAAATTGACTGATAAACCCTGTTTCTGAAGAAATATATTCTGTTGATCTAAAATCAAACTTTAATTCTAAAAAATTGGCTGTATTCATTAAAATTCTTTGTCCTGTCAAATAACTAGCTAGTGCTGATATTCCTTCATTGTGCGCTACAATACAAACAGAGTCATTTGATTTTAAATCATTTATAAATCCTAACATTTCAGATGATGAGGCGAGGTATAATTCAGGCAAATATCGAACTTTGTTTTCTTCAAAAAGCAATTCAAACGTTTGTACTGTTCTTTGACTTGAAGAGACGAAAAAATGTACTTCACTCCAATCAAAGTACTTTAATTTACTTCTCAATTCAACACATTGAGACTTACCAAAATTTGAAAGATTTCGATCGATATCTTTTCCAGTAAATGAATTTAGTTCAGCGTCAGCGTGTCGAATTAAGAAAAGTGAAATCATTTTATTTTTTATTTACTAAAACAGTATCATACAATGTTGAAGAAGGATTGAGCAATAGTGCTTTTTTGAATAAGGAAATTGCCTCTTCTTTTTTTCCTAAATTATATTTAGTCCACCCTGCTAGATTTACACCATCAAAATCAAAAGGATAAAGCGATAAATAAGTTGATAAATACGTTTGAGCAGTATTAAAATCAGCTCTATTAAAATACATCATAGATATAAAATATAATGCTTTAGCATTCCCTGGATCGATTTTCAATATCTCTTTGTACTGAGTCAAAACATCTTCCCATTTTTCAAGAGCTGCCAAACTGTATACATATCCTAAACGTGCCTCAATACTTTTGGGGGCTGATTCAATGCATTTTTTATATAAAATAGCTGATTGTTGATATTTTACATTCACATAATTTAGATATGCTAACCTAATGTTAATCTCATAATTTGATGAACTTGCATATAAAGACAACTCTTCTATTGCTTTTGCATATTTACCAATGTATTCTGCTTCATAACTTTTTTTAAAAGCATTTCGCAGATCAATATCAGCCTGCGAAACCTGTGCATTCAGACTTGAGAAAGTAAAGGCTAAAAAACCATAAACTACTGCATTTAAAATTACTTTTTTCATGACTATAATTATTTTTATTATTTGATTCCTAATATTTTATTAAAAGAGGTGTCATAAGGATTCACCATCAATGCTTTTTTGAAAAAAACGTAGGCTTCCTCTTTTTTTCCAACATTATATTTAATCCACCCCGCTAAACTATTTCCATCATAATCAAATGGATATAAATTAATATATTTTTGTAAATACTTCCAAGCATTTCCATAATCTAAACGATTATAATAAATTAAAGCAAGACGATAATTCGCAGTAGCATGAAAAGGGTCGATTTTTAATATTGATTTATATTGATTTACAACCTCATCCCATTTTTCTAACGCAGCGAGCGGATAAACAATTCCTAATTTTGCCTCGATGCTAATTGGCATTTTCAGAATGGCTTTTTTGTAATAGGAAATTGATTCAACGTATTTATTATTTTTATAATTCAACCAACCTAATCGAAGGTTTAGTTCATAAGAACTCGCTTCATAAACAGCTGTTAATTCTTCGATTGCCTTGTTGTATTTTAATTGGTACTCTGCATCATAACTCTTTTTTAAAGCATCTCTAATTGCATTATCTGATTGAGAAAAAAGAGAAAAAGAGAAAAGTAAAAAAAAGAAAGTAGAATGCACTTTTTTGATTAAAATTTCCATATTAAATTAATTATAAATGAATTATTAGAATAATTATCTTCCATTTTAAATTGTGAATTTGATAAATATCTAACATAATTTGATGATCTTCTTAAATAGTCATATCTAAAATTCAAGGTCCAATTCGGATTTATATAGTAAGCAAGATTAATTCCAGATTTAGATTTTATAACATCAGAAATATTATAAACTACATATGCATTAGATTCATGAAAATTCTTCAAATTTCCTTGATAATGGTAGATTTCGAACCACCAATTATCTGTAATTCTTCCTACTACTTTGGCAAAACCAATATTTCGTTTCGTAGTATCGACAGATAGATAATAACCTCCTATAAAATTTAAATTGTAGTTCCCTAATGGACTATAGGTTAATTGTCCACCAACTTGATAAATACTTGTTTTATCGATATTAGCATAACCAATGCCAATCGATGAATTCAAATTTGAAAATGTTTTTGATAATGAAACAGATGTAACAAAATTATTCAATGAATTAGGATTTATTTGATACTTATAGTTATAAACTAAAGTATCAGAATTTTGATTTTTAATAGAATCACTTGTTGCCACTAATTTCTGTTGTGAATAGAACATATTTTGAAATCCTACTAGTAGAGCAAATCTATTAGATAGATTCATCGTTGTTCCTAAATAAACTTGATATTGACTTAAAGTGTAATCTTGAGCAGTATCTTTTAATTTGATTGATTTATTAAAAACCGCATTCTGATAATCATATATGTACGAAATATCATTGGAATATATATGTCTTTCCCTGTTATTCTGCACATAAGACATTCCAGTATATAATTTCATTTTTTTAGAAATAGGAAAGTTTACTCCTATCTGGTAATATTGTAACGATTTCATTCGATCAGATTCAGAATAAACACCGTCGCTACCCATAAATGTATTCGCCAATTGATTATTCGTATATGATGTTGTTTGATAACCACTTTCAATATTCAACATCTTTTCTTTTCCTAACATTTTAGTATAATAAGATTGTGAGTTCAAGGGTAATTTTGACAAAATTTGTTTCGCTTCATCCAAATTATTCAAATAAAGATTACAATAAAAGAGATATTCTCTTGTGTAAAAATCACCAGGATAATATTCTAAAGCAATACTAAAATGTTCAGCCGCTAACAGATATTTTTTTTGATTGAAATAGGAAATCCCTATTCTATAACGTAAATAATAAAAATCAATCCCTGCATCAAACGATTTTTTCGCTAAAGAAATCAATTCATTATGATTTCCATTCATTGAATAAACATAAGATAAACTATCTACATCGAATTCTTTTAACAGTTTCCTGTTTTTTTGAGCAAAAACAGAAAAGCCAAAAACTATAAAGATTACTATTAAACTTACTCGCATATAGCCTCTACTTTCAATTTATTAGTAGTGATTTCAAATCTTGAAATTTTGTTTTCCGAAAGATGAATTTGATAATTAAATTCTTTCTGTTTTATTCCAGCAATTCTTATTTCTGAAGAAGAAGTAAGTTTGATTTTATTCGTCAAATTAACATCATCTATTTCTGCATAATTCAAGACAAAAGAAGTTTTCAAAAATTGATAAAAAGGTGCAACAAAATCTTGTAATACAGACAATAGTTTAAGTGAAATGGTTGCCATCGGATACTTTTCTTCAATTTGAAGTCCCTTATAAAAACCTAAAACTACCTTATAATTTGCTAAATAAAAATGGTAAAGTAATCCCTTTTTATTCCCTATATAACTTGTAAATAAAATCATATTTCCATCATTGTAGAAATAAGAAATTTCTTTGGTTTCATGACAGAAAATGTAAGAGTGATTCAAACTATCTGTAAATACTTCCCAATTTTCGGTATAATCTATTCCATTTTTAGAAAAACTCCATTTCAATTTCTTTCCTGGAATTAAGTCGTAGGCTGATTTCATCAAGGGATTTACATCAATTGAACTGATTAATTGCCCCTCTTTTGGCTTTTCAAATGTTTTTAATGAAAGCGTGTTGTTTTCTCTTAATAAATAATACGCTAAAGGAAAATCCAATGTTATCGCACCAATGGTAGGAATTGTCTGTAATTGAAAATGTAAATGTGGTTCAGGTGATCTTCCAGAACTACCACACAATGCAATAATCTCTCCACGTTTTACAAAATCTCCAACTGCATATTTTATAGAACCTTTTTTCAAATGACTAACCTGACTGTATAAACCATCAATATGGTAAATAACTATTGTGTTTCCCCAATTTTGAAGCGTATTAACTTCATTCGGGTCATTATCATCAATATTGTCCTGAATAGCAACCACATAACCATCAGCACAGGCCAATACAGGTTTATTGTAGCAATAAAAATCTTCTGTAGTTAATCCTGGAAGTTGATATGATTTTAATTCGTCATCCAACACGATAAAATCAAAAGCTTTACTCCATTCCCCTAAATGCGTGATATTTCCATCATGTCCTTGAGAAACCATCCATTCTCCCCAAATTGGTAAATGAATTGGAAAGTAATTGAATTGTCTTAATCTGTGGTTTGAATTTAAAAAACCATATAAATTTTGCTCTGGTTGATAGGTTTGATTTAAAACTTTATGAATGCCTTTGATTTTTGTTCGATGATTTAAAACATAAAGAAATAATATAGTTATCAATGTAAATGGAAGAGAATATGGTGCTAATCCTATCAGATATAATATTTTATTTAATCCAAATAAAACAATAATCAATAAAGGTGTTAATAAGATGCTAGTCAAATAACTCCAAATTGATGGAATTAAGTAAATTCCCCCAATTGCAATTGCTTGAAATATAAAATTTAAACCGATAAATTTTTCATAGAAATCAGAAATATCACCACCCAACAAAGGGTAAAAGAAATATGCAGTTACATAACCCAAAATTGACAATGTAAAAGCAATTCTAGAATAAATTAATAAACCTAAAGCAATTAATAATCCGGATAATACATTCGATTGAAAAAATAAAGAGGAAAGTGATTTAAGATATACGATAATAATTTGAGGAAGTGCAAGATATTCTTTTTGAGTATGTTCAATTAATTGAAGCCATTTTATATTTGAAAACCTTTCTGATTTTTGTATTTCATTCAGTTCATACAATAATTCATTGTTTATATGAATGGTATGCATTGATGGAAAAGCACTAAAAACTAACCAAATTGAGATTAAAAAAGGGAAACTTAAAGATGGTAAATGATATTTGTGAAGAATTCCATGTACAAAGGATGAAATCAATATGGAAAAAATACCTAAACAAATAATTACTAAAAACAATGTGAAATTAAACTCATAAAAATGGGCAATTCCAACTGAAACAAGCATTGCATCGTAGCCGTGATATCCTTTTCGAATAAAATCTGAATTTAACCCTAAAACCGATGCGAAAATATTCGCTGAAACCAACCCTAACAATCCACATGCTCCTGCTATTGGATCTACAAAAGAGGCCAAAAGCAACAAAATGCCGAAAAAGCGATTATTAGAGAAAAAGACTACTGCATAACTATTGATAATAGAATCAATAGTATGCAATAGCCTCTGATTTATATTTTTAAGTTTTAACATTAACCTAAATAAGTTTTATAAATTGAAAGCGCTTAAATGCTCTGGTAAACGTTCCATCTCTTTCAAGGTATCAACTGTTTCATTTTCACGAATCACATGATGATTTCCATTCGTATCAATTAATACCACTTTTGGTCTCATAGCGATAAACTGCATCCATTGAGTCATATTATACGCCCCTACTTTGTGAACAACTACATGGTCACCTTTATTTAATGCTGGTAGTGTAACACTCTGACGCACTACATCTATATTCATACACAAAGGACCATATAAAACCATATCCTCAGTATGAGTTGAAAACTCTTGAGCTGGAGTGATTTTATGCTCATACCAAAAAGCTGTAAATAAAATATTTACTCCAAAATCCATGATGGTTGCTCTTCTACCATCAGAAAGTCGTTTGTTTGCTATTACACTTCCCAATAGATATCCTGCATCATCAATTAAAGCACGACCTGTTTCTAAAATCAAAAGAGGAAGTTCTTCTTTTTTATATCCGTAATTTAAAATTGTAGAAGTAATTATTTCTGCAAATTCATCAATTGTTGGAATCACATCTGAACCAGGTAAATATGAACCCCTTAATGTATTAGCAGAAGGAAAACCTCCACCTAAATCTAAATATTGTATTGCTTTGTTATAAACATACTTAATATTTACTGCTAAATCGGAAAGTTTCGACGCTGCAACACCATAAGCACTTGGAGTCAACATAAAAGTTCCAATATGGCAATGTAGTCCAACAAAATCTAAATATTCAGAGGCCATTATTTTATTAATAGCATTCCAAGCCTGTCCTGACTCATAATTAAATCCAAAGCGATCCCACATTGGATAGACTCCAGTATCCATGTTCACACGAATGGCAACTTTTGCTGTTTTCTTTAATTCTGTTGTAACTTCAATTAAATCATAAAGTTCATCAAAATGATCAATGTGAATATAAGAACCATTTTCAATAGCAACAGTCATATCCGCTTTTGTCTTCTCAGGACCATTGAAAAGAATTTTATTTCCAGGAACACCATTTGCAATTGCTTTTGAATATTCGAAAATAGAAACTACTTCTGCCCATGAGCCTTCTTGGTGAAAAACATTACAAACAGCATCTAAATAATTTGTTTTGTAACTCCACGCAAATTGCACCTTCGGATAACGTGTTTTAAAGGCTCTCACCGCATTTTGATAAGTACGACGAATAGTTCTTTCAGAAATCACAAAACAAGGAGAACCGTAGTTCGAAATTAATTCCTTAACTGAAACACCATCAATATGTGTAAAAGGTGCATATTCAGTACGTGTTCCAAATTTATTCATTAATCCTGTATTCATTTTTCGAATTGCAGGTCGTTCATATTTTAATTTTTCAGTGCTCATAATTTTAGTTTTTTTAATGTTTAATTTTCTCATTTGTCTTCGACGGGCTCAGACTTACATTGGACTGTCTCAGTATAAAATGGGGGATTTTTAATTATAACTCTCCGAATGCTGAGATTTTTTGAAATTCAGAAACGTCTGTTATTAAATCCCAAGCATAACGAATGAAAAGTTTACCAACTTCATACGAAGTGAATGGTTCTACTTTTTGCCCTAATGCCATTTTCACCAAAGATGCCGGCTGATTTTGACCTGCACCAACTGTTAAATATATCCATGCTGGAAAACGGGGATTTACCTCCATAATATAAGGTTTTCCATCTTGTGTAAGCATAATCTCAATTTCAAATCCTCCCCTCCACTTTGTTGCTGAAATGAATTTTTTAGACAAATCAATTAATTTATCTTCTTCGATGGTAATACCTGCCCATGCTTTTCCTTTATCGGTTATAAAAAGTTTTCGCATTGGAACAGCACTAATTGTATTGCCTTCACCATCACCAAGAGCTGCAACATTAACTTCAGTTCCAGTAATGAATTCTTGAACAATAATAGGCAAACCCCATTTCGCATTTAATTTATGAAACGCTTTTTGTGCTTGCTCCAAAGTATAAGCGATGGTTGCTTCGTAGTATTTCCCTTTAACAACAATTGGATAACCAAAATCTTTTGCAACTTGAGGTAATTCAGATAAATCATAAATTGTTTTATCTCTAGGAACTAATAATCCATGTTTTTCACCAAACTTAAAAAGATTGATTTTATCACGAGCCTCAAACTGTTCTAAAGAGGGTAAAAAAGTACCTATACCCATTGCTTTTAATCGCTCAGAAATCTTAATGAAATTATGTAATTCAGCATCAAAATTTGGAACAATTACATCAATTTTTTCAATTGCATGAATGTATTCAATTCTTCCAAGAAGAGATTCAGAACCGGCTGCTGGATATGGAATTTGATACACTTTATCAGCGATACCCTCCATATAAATTCCAGGTTCTAACGATTCGTATGAAAGACCGATTATACGCACATCAAAATCCTGACAGTCGCGAATTCCACGAATTACAGCAACTCCAGGTCCTGGACTATCAACCGCATTCAATCCTGTTACGGCAACAGTCAATTTTGTTTTTTTAGGTTGATTAGTCATTACTTACTAAATAATAATCTTGTAATTGAGAAACGAAATCATGAAAATCTTTCTCAAAAAGAATTTCATCGACTTCATATTTTTCTACTATTTCTTTTTTAATTGAATCGAAAGAATTTCCAGCTTTTAAAAGCCTAATAATATCTGAACCAACAGTATTTGTTGAGAAAGAGTCACCATTTGAAGGATTAAAGATAAATCCACTGTCACTCACTGCTAAATTTGATTTTATTTTCATACTTGTTAGGATTAGTTATATCACAAAACAAAAATGAAAAAAAAGGAAATACCAAATTTTAAAAAGATACGAATACCGAAAATGTAGAGACGAAAAAGCCTTTTTCTGCGAAAAATTAATTTTCTTCAGGTATATCTAAACCTAATGCTTTGAATAAAGCATCTTTATAATTATCTCCTATAAAGATTTCACTCTCATGCACAAATAACCTCGTTTTCTTAATGGAAGTAATTTTACCCATATTCACAATAAAAGATTTGTGAACCCTCATAAATCCTAATAAGTTCAAACGTTCATCAATCGTTTTCATACTCATACGAGTAACGATTGGTTTTTGCTGTCCTGATAAATATATTTTGATATAGTCTTTTAACCCTTCTATATAAGCAATTTCTGGAATAATCACTTTTACAAGACTATAATCAGCATTTACAAATAAATAATCTGGCGGTAATTGTTTTAAGGTTGTTGGAGTTGAATTATGGATTAAATTGTACGTTTCCTTTACCTTTATTACACTTTTATAAAAGCGATCAAAAGAAAAAGGTTTTACGAGAAAATCTATCACATCTAATTCAAACCCTTCGATTGCGTATTTTTTGTAAGCTGTTGAAAAAATTACAAATGGTTTATTTTTCAATGACTGCACAAATTGAACACCATTTATTTCTGGCATCTCAACGTCAACAAAAAGTAAATCAATTTGATTAGAATCTAAAACATCGTATGCTTCAAAAGCATTCCTACAAGATGCAACAAGAGTTAAAAATGGTACTTTATGAATAAAGTCTACCATCATTTCAAGCGCTAATGGCTCATCATCAATACAAATACATCGAATCATTTTCTTAAATCAATAAATAAATGTACAATAAAAAAATCATCTATAACCTCAGTATGTAATTGATGACAAGACGGATACAATAATTCAAGTCTTCTTGTAACATTAGACAAACCTATACCATTATTCTTCTGATGATTATAAGTATTTGTTTGTTCAATTTTAAAACGATTTTTTGTTGTTAATAATATTTTACTTTCTTCATTATAAAATTCAATTTCAATGATTGGTTCTTTTAAAACCAAAGTACCATGTTTAAAAGCATTTTCAATAAAAGGAATTATTAGCATAGATTCTAAAAAATTGTCTTTAAGTGATTCATCAATAAGTATTTTCTTACTTATTTGAACGGTGTTACCAAATCGTATTATTTGTAAATCAATGTAACTTTCTAAATACTCTAATTCTTCTCTTAAAGTGATTTTTTCACTATCACTCTCATACAACATATATCGCATTAATGAAGCCAATTTTATTAATGCTTCTTCTGCTTTTTCACTTTGCTTTCTAACAAGTATAATACTGCTATTTAAAGCATTAAAAATAAAATGAGGGCTTATTTGTGATCTTAAAAAAGATAATTCTGTTTTTAACTGTTGGTTTTCTTTTTCTTTTTGTTTCTTTTCATTTTTATATTTCACTATTAATAAACGATATAGCGTACTTACTAACAAAATAAAGAAAAGTGGAAACAATAAAGATATAATTTGATTTATCCTCAATAATTCTCGATGAGGAAATCTTGGTGGTTTATGACTAGTTAATTTAGGAAATTTAAGATGAGGAAACAGAACATATGATAACCAGGAAATAAATATCAAGGTAAACATAATGACAATAAAATAAAGAATATATTTTTTATTTAAAAGATACTTTGTAACAAAAAAAGAAGAATTTGCATAAAATAAAAAGATAAAGAAAAAATAATTTATTAAAATATGTGGATCTAATAAGAATGCAATATTAATATTAGTTATGGAGTGAATTCCGCGAGGATCAATGAATGGAACCAAATAAAATGCTAGCCAAAAACCAATGTGAATAAATGAAATGGCTAAAGATGTCGATTTATTAAAAGGCATAAAAAAAAGCCGTTTTGACAGACGGCTAAAACTACTAATTATCTTTCTTTTTCTTCTTTTTCTTCTTCTTATCTTTTTTATCCTTTTTGGCTTTAGATAAGTCATCCATAGGTTGAAGTAATCGTTGTTCAGCTAAATCTGGATCAAAATCCATACCTCTAACAAACCCCTCCGTTCTTCGATTTAATGCATGTAATTTTTCAAATTTGATTGGATCTTTTTCTTTAAATTGATTGATATATTTTTCTGTTAAAAGCACCGATTTACCTCTTTCATCAACCCATTTTACAGGTTCTTTTTCACCTTTTCCAGCAGGTATTAATCTTCTTACATCAATTCCTTTTTCTTCAACTAAATATCGAATACATTCTTTTGCTCTATTGTTAGAAAGCATCAAATTCAACTCATCTCCACCTCTTGAGTCCGTATGCGAACTCAATTCAAGAATCATTTTAGGATATTTCATCAAAACATCATAAACAAAATTCAATGAATCTTTAGAACTAATTGTAGAGTCTTGTAGTAACTCCCATTTTCCAAATGCATACCTAACCTCTGGAATTCTAATTTTTTCTTCAGGAATGAGCAAAGGAACGTCAATTATAAAATTTTGATCTCTTCTTAAACCACGGGTTGTAAATTGAGTTTCGCTTTTATTTTTTTCAGAACCTACTTTATATGCAGTAATTAAGTAATCTGTATTTTCTTTGATAATTCTTTCACCATTTGGTTTTAGATCAAAAAACACATTTCCTCTTCTGTCTGTTGTACCTTCTATTTTAGAACTGTCTGACCCCGTGATAATTACCCTTATATTGCCCAACTTTTTGTCAACAGAACCTAGTTTACTAACAATTACCTTTAAATCAAACATATTGGGTGGTAATTGATATTTATACAAATCAGATTTCATATTTCCACCCGTATTTCCTTTACGTTCAGAGGTGAAATATCCTTCAGCATCGTTAATTTCAATTAAACTAAAATCGTTACCCTCAGAATTTCTTGGTGCGCCAATATTGACAGGAGTTTCCCATTGATACTTACCATCTTTTTTTGTCGCTCTAAAAATATCTAATCCACCAAGTCCAGGATGACCATCACTAGCAAAAAATAAATCTTCGTAAGAGTTAAATGTTGGAAACATTTCATTTCCAGCTGTGTTAATCTCAGGTCCCATATTAATTGGTTGAGACCAAACATCCGCTTTTTTTGAATACGTTGAATACCATAAATCAAGACCACCTTGACCTCCAGCCATATCCGATACAAAAATAAGTGTGTTACCATCTAAAGTTACACAAGGATGACCAATAGAAATTGAATCGGCTGTTTTAACAAGCACCTTAATTGGTTCGCCCCAATCTTTACCTTTTGATTCTGACATCCAAATCTCACAACCTAAGTTTTTATTTTTTTCAAATGGACATCTTGTAAAAAACATTTTCTTAAACTTTCCATCAAAACATACCGTTCCCTCGTTGTGCTCTGTATTAATCTTCTCTCCTCCAAGCAACTGAGGCTCACCCCAGTTTCCTTTCTTATCTTGTTGAGAAATCCAAAGATCCATATGACCTACACAAGTTCTAGGATCTGAATCTCCATTGTTTGGACTAGTTCTGTCTGAACTAAATACAACAGATGATTTCTTTTTATCACCAAACACTGGAGACATATCAAACCCTTCTTTATTTAGAATGGAAATATTTGATATTAGATGATTTGATTTTGAAGCAGCAAATTCAGCTGATTTTTTACAAGACTGAATACCTGCATCTGCACGAGTATCTCTAGGAACTAATAATTTATATGCATTGTAATTATCTAAAGCTAATTTATGATCTCCCAAGTATCTAATCATTTCAGCAAAATAAAAAAGTACCTCCGGATTAAATTTTTGATAATTTAATAAAATTGCTTTTTGATACCATTCAATTGCGCCTTTAAAATCCTCCATTTTTCGAAAACACTCTCCTGTTTTAAAGGCCATTTCACCTTTACGCTCAACTGCTTTTCTACTTTTTGGATTGACTTTTTCAAAAGCTTCAATCGTGTATTTAGAAGCTTCACAATAATTTTCATTATTGTAGTATTTATTTGCTTTTCTAATTTCTTTTGGTTCTTGGGCACTTGCTTTAAAAAAAACAAAACCTAAGAAAACCAACAATATAGAAATATTTATTTTCATATTTTACAAATGAATATGTATAAGGGTATGAAGGTAAAAATATTTAAATTAAAACACAACAAGCTATCACAATTCTATTAAATAGTGAGGTTATTTTCATTCAAATTTGAAGTGTAATTCACCCACTTTGTTAAAATATCTTGATACCCTTTTGGTAAATCAGAATCAAAAAACAACCTTTCTCCTGTTTCAGGATGATCAAACCCTAACGTTTTAGCGTGTAACGCTTGCCCTGGAATTAACTGAAAACAATTATCTATAAACTGTTTATACTTTGTACTAGTTGTACCTCTAACAATCTGATCACCTCCATATTCTAAGTCATTAAATAAAGGATGACCTAAATACCTCATATGAGCGCGAATTTGATGCGTTCTACCAGTTTCTAATTTACATTCAACCAAAGTAACTAAACCAAATCTTTGTAAAACAGCATAATGTGTTACTGCATGCTTTCCAAAATCACCATCTGGAAAAACAGTCATCATTTTTCTATTTTTTAAAGACCTACCAATGTTCCCGGTAATTGTTCCTGAGTCTTCCTCAATATTCCCCCAAACCAAAGCCTGATACCTTCTATCTGTTGTTCGATCATAGAATTGCTTTGCTAAATGTGTAAGAGCAAATTCTGTTTTTGCTACAACCATTATACCAGTTGTATGTTTATCTAACCTATGAACTAAACCTGGACGTCCATAAAATTCATCGTTTCTAACAGGTAGATTATCGAAATGATAAACTAACGCATTCACTAATGTTCCTTTATAATTCCCATACCCAGGATGTACAACCATATTTGAAGGTTTATTAATTACAATTAAGTGTTCATCTTCAAAAACAATATCTAGTGGAATATCTTGTGGTATTAATTCTATCTCTCTAACAGGATAAGGAAAAACAACTGAAATCTCATCTGCAGGTTTTACTTTGTAATTTGATTTAACCTCTTTTTTATTGACAAGTATGTTGCCATTTTTCGCAGCAATTTGAATTTTATTTCTGGAAGTATTTGCAATTTTATCCATCAAAAATTTATCGATTCGAACCATCTCTTGTCCTTTATCAACTATAAACTTATGATGTTCAAATAATTCTTCTCCTGAATTAAATTCTTCTTCCTCCCAACTTTCCAAATGTGCTTGTTCCATTATTCTATTATTATTTTTTGAGATCGCCCAGACTTAATTGCTGTAACAAAGTAAACCCCTGAGTTTATTGAGGAAACATCTAATCCATTTGAATCATTTATAAAAGTAGTTATTTGTCTTCCCTGTATATCCGTAATTACAAACTGCTCTTCAATAGAGGAAATAAAAAGAATACCACTTACTGGATTTGGATAAACTTTAAAATCAGTCGACTCAACAATCTGATCAACAGATACTTTACTGTTTAGATTTGATAAAAATGCTGGTCTAATCATCAAAGACCCAACTGAATCAACTTGAGACCTATTCCAATTTGTTTTGTCTAAAGAATAAAATATTCTAGATATATTTTTAGTATTTCGATCAAAACCAATATTCAGATAATCATTATCTATTTGTCGTAGACCAATAAAAAAAGAAGTATCTACCCAAAATCGTTTAAAATCCTTAAAATAATATGCCATAAAATGATCTCTTGCGTTTCCATACAAAGGATTGTGAAGAGAGAAATCATCATCTTCGTAAATTATATCGCCTGGAATTCCGTTATTATCTTTCCAAATGGTGAGTGCAAATTCCTTTTTAGACTTATCATTGACCGATGGCGAAAAATAGATATAGGCACCGATCAAAGAATCTGGTATCAAAGTATTTATTTTATATGCAACAGATGCTTGTGCTGATTTCAAACCATAAGCAGCTTCAGCTGTCCCGTCATCATAAGCATAATAATCTTGAAATTTTTGAATAAATATAGAGGAATCATTCTCGGGTAAGTTAGTAAAAGATGCTTTAATATTCGCTTTTATTGTGACTGAAGTTGAATCTTCATTGATTGTATATGGAATATTTATTTTATCCATAAAATTATGAAAAGATAAATAATTTGTAAATTTTGAATAGTTTACTTGTCCATTTGTTAATTTTTGACCTAGTATTTCAAATTCATTAAACTTAATCCCTTGCTTATAAAGCCTAAGATAATTTGATTGATCGTTGTTCTCATCAACATTACTACCATTTCTAATAAAATATGCAATCGAATCTGATAGTGATTTCTTGCTAGATTTGTTAAAATGAACCCATGGAACAGAGGTATACTTTTTTAAAATTGAATTAACAGGGTAAATAATTGCAAAATCTTTAAAAAGAGTGTCTTGGTAACCTGAATTTTTACGAAATTTCACATAATCTAGATGAAAATGATCTAGGCTACCAGATAAATCACCATAATTTACAAATCGAAATTGAAAATTATTTTTTAGAAAGGTAGAATCTTTTATTTTAAAATGAACCTTTTTAAAGTTGACAAACTCTTTATTTTGAATATCTGGAATTTCACTTACTGTTCTAGACCATACTGAAAACCATTTATCATAAGTAGGGTTATAGAACTGTAAACACAAGGAGTCGTGCTTTGAAGTTGAACCCACGTTAATATTTTCAGGAGCGTCTCCAAAACCTTTCGGTTGGTATAGAAAGCTGAAATAAAGGGAATCTTTCAGTTTCAAACCATTTAAATTTATTGGCTTAGAAGTTAAATAATCTCCATACCCTCTAATGCTTGTATTTATAGAATATGGGAAGCCATTCGCTTTTAAACCATCAAAAGTCGCAACTCCTATAGTCCATGGGTTTACAGCAAAATGGGTGTTTCTATAAACATTTGAATCAATCCAATAAGCATCTTTATTCGTTACTTTATTTTCAAAAACCAATACAGAATCTTGAAAAAATTCGAGATTTTTTAACCAAACCGTATCTTCAATATTTCCCTCTTCAAGAGTGTCATATATACTATAATTCGGGAAAACCGACTTATCTAAATAATTTATAGGATATGCTGTTAAATCAGCTATTTTAATTTTAGTTGATTTTGTAGCTATATCAACAATTGAATCTTTCTTTTCTTTAGGCAAATGAATATATTTCTTTGGTGTTGAACTTGAAAATTTATTAATCTCTATAAATTCAAGGTTTTGTCCTGAATATTTGTAATATTTTGTTTGTTTAACATTTAAACCAGAAGTTTTACGTTCGTATCTCTGAAAATGATCCTGAGAAAAATCGTCAATTATTGGTAATGTAAGTGTATCCGTAACAAACACAAATAAAGTATCATCTGAAACTCTTTTATTTAAGCTTTGATTACCCACTTTTAATAGTGGAGATAAAACTTCTACTTGAGAAAGTAAACTAAATGAAAATAATATGAATAAGAATAATATTTTGAATTTCATGTTTTGAATAAACGAGAAAAATGATCTTTTATTATTCTTCATCCTCAGTTTTAGCTTCACGGTTATCTTTGAAGTTTTTATCTAAGAAAATAACAATATCAGAACCAGGTGGTCTTGTATTACCTTCAAAATATTCTGGTGTCTGACCTGTAACTCTTGCAGATAAACTATCTCTTTTTGACTTACAGCCTAAACACTCTCCAATAATTAAACTAACTGATGGTAAGTCAATAGTGGCCGAATCTGCTTGAGCTAAAGTTAGACCATATAAATCAGGAACCTCAAATGGTTCGTCTTTTGATGCTTTACCGACAATCAGATCTATTACAGAACCATAAGGCACTTTTAATCCCTCTACTGCTTTACGTCCATTATATCTTTGTGAAACAACTGCATCAATATCATTCGGACTAATTGTATACTTTAATCTAAATTTTAAACCTCTGTTTTTTAATATACTTTCAGCATACCTTTTTGATTTATGCATCAAATCAGGAATCACAACATAACGAACCTTTTTTGACAAGCTAATTTCTAAAATTCTAGAACTTTTAACAAATACTTTAGTTCTAGATGTTGCTTCTGGTATTTGTTTTACTATTGTACCAGCAGGTAATTCAGGTCGATATATCGAATCAATAATAATATATTCTAAACCAGAATCATCTAATAATTCTTCAATATTATCAGAGTGCTTACCTATTAAATTAGGTACGGCTATTTTTTCACCGTGATGTGTGCGAATATCAAGATATAAGAGAGTCCCTCCAACAATTAATAGATAAGTTAAAATAACTAAACCGACTTGTTTGATAAAGTGTTTCGTTTTTATAAACTCTTTTATATTCTTAAATCTACTCATTCGAAAATAATTAGTGTGAACAAATATAAGAAATCTTAAAATCAATTTTTTTAAAAAAGAAGTGCTTAAAACTTTCAAAAAGAAAAATAGAATAAAACATTAGGATAGTTAATTTAGTAAAAAAATAAACTATGAAAAAAATCGGCATTCTTTGTGGTGGGTATTCCTCTGAGTATGAAATATCTGTAAAAAGCGCAACAACAATTCTTAATAACTTCCCTACAAATTATGATGCCTTTTTAATTTTAGTCGAAAAAGATAAATGGACAGTAAAATATAATAATGAGGAGTTCGATTTTAATCCTTGGACTTTATCATTTAAAAATAATAACGCAGAAATAATAATAGATGCTGGAATTATTTATATACATGGAAACCCTGGTGAAAATGGTAAAATTCAAGCATTATTTGAAATGAAAGGTATTCCATGTATAAATTCAGGATCACTTGCTTCAGCACTTTCATTTGATAAATGGTACTGTAATCAATTTTTGAAAAGCTTCGGGATATCTGTTGCAAAATCAATTTTGCTAACGAGTCATTCAGAAATAAACGAAGATGAAATTATTGATTCACTCGGCTTACCCTGTTTTGTAAAACCTTCTGATTCTGGTTCTTCTTACGGGATCTCTAAAGTAAAGTCAAAAGAAGAACTAAATCCAGCACTTGAAAAAGCATTTAAAGAGGGTAGAACAGTTGTTATCGAATCTTTTTTAAGCGGAACGGAAGTTACTTGCGGAGCTTATCAATCAAAAAAAGGGATTCATACATTACCTATTACAGAAATTGTAAGTGAAAATGATTTCTTTGATTTTGAAGCAAAATACCATGGTAAATCTGAAGAAATAATTCCTGCAAGAATTTCTCAAAATGAGGAAATTAAAATAGAAGCATTAACAAAAAAGATTTATAATTTATTAGGTTTAAAATCTGTTGCTAGAATCGATTTTATGCTTGTAGAAAGCGAACCATTTGTAATTGAAGTAAATACAACACCAGGATTTTCGCCAGCAAGTATAGTACCTAGAATGTTGAATCACAAAGGTCAAAGCATTACAGATTTTTGGAATGAAATAGTAGAATTTGAATTACTGTAAATACATAGCATTCATTAAAGTCTCCATTTTCTTCATTATTGCTGCATTACTACAATTGTAATTATTTACTATTAAAGCAAAAGTTAATTTTTTGCCACTTGTAGTAGATACATAACCGGCATATGATTTTACACGTTTCATTGTACCGCTTTTAGCTTGAATTTTACCTTCTGAGCATTGACCTTTACAAAAATAGGTTAAAGTTCCTGACTGACCAGTTACAGGTAATGTACTCAAAAATGCTTCTTGATTTTTTGAATAATACATATATTTTAAAAGCGAGCAAAAATTTCTTGCTGTAACACTATTAGATCTAGACAAACCACTTCCATCAGTTAAATTCATCCCCTCAACATTTATTTTACCTTTCCAGTAGTCTTGAATCGCTTTTACTCCATTTTCTGTAGTTCCAAGACCTGTTTTTTCATATCCAACCCATGCGTTTAACGTTTCAGCAAAAACATTAATACTTTTCAAATTTGTCCAGTAAGCCACCTCTTTAACTGTAGCTCCTAGATGTGTATAAATATTTTTCTTATTAGTATATTCTAATTTGAAAGTATCCGTTAAAGTCCTAGCTCCTATCAAATTACCTTCTAAAATAATCCCTCTTTTTGAAAAAGCGTCTTTAATAGCTTGTAAAAATTGCATTTCTGGATCTGGAAGACTTCCTTTTACAATGAATGCCTTATTGTAAGCGCCTAATGACCCTCTAATAGATCTTTCATACGAATAAGGACCTCCATAAATCCACGAGTTATCTCCTACACCATTAGCAGAATAAAGTGAATTTCTTAGTGTTAAATTTGGTATCAAAGGAAAGGTAGATAATAGAATCGGTTTTGTTTTTGGTGCTCCTACATAAAACTGAAATTTTAACACGTTATCATAGATAGATAGCCCAGATGGAAATGCACCATAATAATTACCAAGATCTTCCCAAGCCCAACCATCAGGTGCTCCTTGATAACCAAAAGCACTTCCATCTCCAATCAAATTACCTCTAATTACTCTAATACCTAGCTTGTAAATAGTATCAGCTACCTTTTCAACATGTTTAAATAAAGAATCGTTCGGAGAAAAATATTGACTAGCAAAAGAAATATCTGCCCCACCTTTTATATATAAATCTCCAAATACAACTCCTGAAGTATCGGGTAATTTATCTACGTAAAAATTAGTTTTAGGCTTGTAATCCTTTCCTAGAATCTCTATTGCAGAAGCAGTTGAAAAAAGTTTAACAGTTGATGCTGAGACAATGGAACTCGAATCATTAAAAGCAAAATAGGTTGAGTCTGTTGTCAAATCTTTAACAAGAAAACTTATAGATGCGAACTGTAATGATTTATCTTTTTTAAAATCAGAAAATACACTATCAAGTTTTATTTGACTATAAACATTTGTATAACAAAAAACTACAATAAAAACACTTAAAAATCGCACCTTTAATACTTTTAAAACACAAAAATCAAATTAAATCCAATTAGAAATTATTGAAAAGTAATAAGTTGTCAACAAAAAAATAGTTATAAAAGTTAACTAGTTTCTTTCAATTTAAAAAATTAATTTTGTGAATTAGTTTCAACTCGAAATAATGCCAAAAGTATTACGTATTATCAATAGGTTTAATCTTGGAGGTCCCACCTACAACGCTACTTTCTTAACACGATTTTTGAGTACTGATTTTGAAACTCTTTTGATTGGCGGATTGCCTGAAGAAGGAGAATCAGACTCTTTTCATATACCGAGAGAATATGGCGTTGAACCTATGTTAATTAAAGAATTAAAAAGAATACCTAATCTTAATTCTGACAGGCAAGCGTATAAAAAAATCAAAGCAATAATTGAAGAGTTTAAACCAGATATTGTACACACACATGCTTCAAAAGCAGGTGCTTTAGGAAGAAAAGCAGCATTCGCCTGTAATGTCCCTATTGTTGTACATACGTACCATGGACATGTCTTTCATTCTTATTTTTCTAATTGGGAAACAAAAATCATCAAATTGATCGAAAGAAAACTAGCAAAAAAAACTACTGCAATCATAACCATTAGTGAAACACAAAGAAAAGAAATATGTCAAATTCATAAAATAGCTGAGCTAGACAAAACACATGTGATTCCGCTAGGATTTGATCTAATAAAATTCAATACTAACATAGAAGAAAAAAGAATTAATACCCGTAAAAATTTTGACCTTAAAGAAGATGAAATTGCAATTGCAATTATTGGAAGAGTTACAAAAATCAAAAACCATCATTTTTTTCTAGATGTTATCGAAAAAATACTTTCTGAAACACCTAACTTAAAAATACGTGTTTTTATAGTCGGTGATGGTGATTTAAAGCAAGAGATAACAACAAGAGCTGAAGTAATAAACCAAAAATTCGGAAATAAAATCAAAATGACATCTTGGATTTTTGATATAGCATCTTTCAACCCAGGAATGGATATAATTTGTTTGACCTCTGACAATGAAGGAACCCCCGTAAGTTTAATCGAAGCCCAAGCATCAGGTGTACCCATAGTCACTACTGATGTAGGTGGTATAAGAGATATCGTTTCAGATGGAAAAACAGGGTATATTGTTCCTAAAGATGATATTGAGAAATTTAGTAAAAAATTATTGGAATTAATTACCAATACAGAAAAACGAACAGAATTCTCAAAAAATGGTTGGAATTTCGTTAAAGAAAAATTCCATTACACAAGATTAGTGAATGATATTGAAAAATTATATAAGAAATTATTATTAAAATGAAATTTATACGTTATCTAATATTCTTTGTGCTGTTTTTATTTATGCTAGATTCTTGTTCATTGCAAAGAAATAAACTTTTTAAAATTCCTAAAGGAAGCGATTTTACTTTTGATACTTTACCAGCTGCTCCCTACCCTGATTATAAAATTGCGGTAGATGATAAAATAACATTTAGTGTAATGGCTAATAATGGAGAAAAACTATTTCTTGGTAATAGTCAAAATTCATTAGGTACGGGTGACTTTACAGTGAGAAAAGATGGAAAAACGTATATACCTCTTTTAGGAGACATCACTTTGTTAGGCTTAACTGTTAAAGAATGTGAAGAGCTATTGACAAAGGAATTTTCAAAGTACATTAATGACCCTTATATAAAATTAACCATTTCAAATTCAAGGGTTATTGTATTCAAAGGAAATGGAAGTACAGCATCTATCATACCACTAAATAATGCTAAAACAACCTTATTAGAAGTAATTGCTCAATCAGGCGGAATACCTGAACGAGGTAGTGCTGACAATATTAGAATTGTTAGAACTGTTAATAACAAACGAAAAGTATATGTAATAGACTTATCAACGATTGATAAACTTGAACTTGGCGAAATGTTAGTTCAAGCAAATGATTATATTTTCATAGAAGAAAGAGTTAACATTCCGTTGGAAATCACTAAAGAATATACTCCATACCTTTCACTAATAACAACTGCTATTTCAACATACACCTTCTTTAAAATATTCTCAAAATGAGTACACCTGCGAAAAGTTTTGTTGTTAATAAAGGATTTTATCCTCATATTATTCGTAATATCATAGTAAGACACTGGTACTTTCCAGTATTGACAACGGGCTTATTCTATGTAATTAGTTTTTTTTATTTACGATACACAAAAGCTGTTTATGAATCAAATAGTGTAATACAAATTGTAGATAAAGACCAAACCGCAGAGATTATCGGAGTGGCAAATGCAAATGCAAACAATGATATATCTGCTGAAATTCAATTTTTAAGTTCCCCTTTCTTATTTGAAAAAGCATTAGCCAAGTTGGATTTAAGAGTTAGTTTATACTCTGAGGGAAAAATTTTGACAGAAGATCTTTACAGGAGAAGTTCTTTTAAAGTTTTACCTGAAAAACTTTTAGACTCTTCACTCTGCAATATACCAATCACAATAAAATTTGAAGAGGGCTCATTAATTTCTCTTAATTATCAATTCAGAGGTAAAAAGTTTGTGAAATTTGGCAGAATAAACACACCAATTAGTACCGCTCATTTTGAAATAATTATTCAAACGCCTGATTTCAATAAATTCAAAACTACAATAACATCAAACAAAGTTTATTTTTTATTCAATAACAGACAAACGTTAGTATCAACTCTAATTCCAAGTCTTGTTGTTGCACCGCTTGATCCTAATGCTAAAACTATCTCCGTAGGTTATTCTGGTCACAACCCCATTTTTTGTCATGATATCGTAGAAGCTATCACAAATTCATTTTTTGATTATGACGAAGAAATTCGAACTCAAGGTGCTGATAACAGTGTTCTATTTATTGACAAACAGTTAGACTCGCTAACTGCAGAAATTAAGAAAGCTGAAGATAGTATTCTATACTATCAGAAAATGAACAAAATGATAAGTTCAGAAAGTAAAGAATTAGACATACTAAACACATTAGAAAATAGAAGAAAAGATATTAAAAGACTGAAAGAAGACTTAGGCAGTCTGAATGTTCAGATTTCTATGATAAACAATGAACCGAATAGAGTTGAGCTTTATAAGAAAAAACCAGATTTAAATAGTGAAACATTTAATATTCTAATAGATAAAAACACAGAACAACTACAACAATTATTATCAAAAAGAGAAGAATTACTTTACACATTTACAGAACAAACAAGGGAAATTAAACAGATTAATAAAAAGATAAAATCAACATTAAGTACAATACGAAACTCTTATCGTTTAGTAAAAAATGAACTTTCTGACAGTATAAATATTATTCAGGAAAATGTAAATAAGTTAGAGAGCGAATCAAATAATTTCCCGAAAGTTAAAGAAAGATTCAAACGTTTAGAAAGTTTAATAGAGGTAAGTGAAAAATACTATAAAATGTATGAAGAAAAGAAATTCACTTATGCAATTTCCAATGCTGGTTATGTAAATGAAAACAGGATCTTAAGCGCTCCAACAAATCCAACAGAACCATTTTCTCCTAATAATAGAATTATTTATTTATCCTTTATAGGTGTTGGTTTAATTATTGGTTTAGCGTACCTAGCATTTAAATATTTAACATTTAATGAAATAAATAACTTAGAAGAGTTAAAATCGCTTTTACCTCAAACCATTAATATCCTTGGAGGTGTTCCACTAACAAAACAAAGCATGGAATTCTCTCAGCTTGTAGTTCAAGACGCTCCAAAATCAATGTTAGCAGAAGCTCTCAGAAATATAAGATCTAACATGGCATTTATAAATAAAGATGCAAAAACAATTGTAATTAGTTCTTCAATCTCTGGGGAGGGAAAAACATTTATCGCTTTAAACTTAGCAGGAATTATATCCATGTCAGGAAAACGTACTATAGTACTAGATTTAGATTTACGTAAGCCAAAAGTACATTTAGGTTTTAATTCTACAAATGAAAATGGTATGAGTAATTTGATAGTAAATCAAATCTCATTAGAAGATGCTATACAAAAATCTAAATTCAACAACTTAGATTTTATTACTGCTGGACCAATTCCTCCGAACCCATCAGAATTAATTCTAAGTAAAGAATTTCAAAATATACTTGTAACACTTAAATCTTTATATGACATCATTATCATTGATAACCCTCCAGTAGGTCTAGTTTCGGATGGTATTCAATTATTAGCAAATGCGGATATACCTATTTACGTATTTAAAGCACATTATTCAAAAAGAATTTCTGCTTATAAAGTAGCGGAAATAATAGAAATGCAACATGTTAAGTCTTTAAATATTGTATTGAATGGTATCGATGCTAAACGAAGTGGATATGGTTATGGATACGGTTATGGGTATGGATACGGATATGGGTACGGTTATGGGTACGGTTATGGGTACGGTTATGGGTACGGTTATGGTTCAGGGTATTACGATGAACAAGAACAAGTAAACGAAAATTTTTGGCAGAAAATATTAAAAAAGATTAGACGCAAATGAGATTTGAATCAACAGAAATTGAAGGATTAGTCATCATTCATACTAAGAAATTCAATGACGAAAGGGGTTATTTTTTTGAGAGCTTTCACAAAGCAAAATTTGAAGAATTTCTAGGTTTTTCTGTCGATTTTGTTCAAGAAAATGAATCACAATCTTTAAAAAATGTAATAAGAGGATTACATTTTCAAAACACTCCTTATGCTCAAGGAAAATTAGTTCGTGTACCTTTCGGAAAAGTGATGGATGTTGTTGTTGATATTAGAAAAAATTCACCTACATACGGCAAACATTTTTCAATAGAATTATCAGATGAAAACGGTATACAATTGTGGATTCCATCAGGCTTTGCTCACGGCTTTGTGTCATTAGTGGATAAATCTATTTTGACATATAAATGTACAAATTATTATAACAGAGAATCAGAGGGTGCAATCTTGTGGAATGATCTTAACCTAGCAATTAATTGGTTGGTTGAAACACCAATTATTTCAGAAAAAGATCAAATTGCAACAGAATTTTCTAAATTTGCCACTCAATTTTAGTTTTGGAAAACATTTTAGCATACATAGCATTTTTCATAGGAGGTATATTATTCTCATTATCTGCAAATAAACTTTTATTAACCTTCTCTCAATCATTAGGAATAAGAAACAAAAATGATGTTGTCGTAAGATGGAGTAATCAATCTAAACCTTCATTGGGTGGCGTTAGTTTTTACATTGTATTTCTTTTTTCATTTATTGTTTACAGTTTTGTTTCAGACAAACTATTTCACAATCAAGAATTTATAGGATTACTACTTTCAGGGACGCTAGCATTTGGTATGGGTTTAGCAGATGATGCATATAACACCAAACCACTCGCTAAACTTTTCATACAAGTACTTTGTGGTGTCATTTTCGTGTATACAGGTTCAGTTATCGATTTGACGCACAATCATTATTTAGACTCAGCTTTAACTATTTCATGGGTAATTGTTTTAATGAATTCATTGAATATGCTTGATAATATGGACGGTATAACGGGAACAGTTTGTTTATTCATTTTAGGAACTTCTTTAACAGCAAGATTTATGGTTGAAGGTTTTCATTTTGATATCAGTTCAATCTCAATTGTAGCAGTAATTGGAGCATTGTGTGGTTTTCTATACTACAATGTAAACCCTTCAAAATTATTTATGGGTGATGCTGGTAGTCAATTTATCGGTCTTTTTGTAGCTTTTGTAACGACTCATAATTTATGGAATGTGGGTACAAATGGTGTTGCGCCTTCTTGGACAGGATTTGCAATCTGTTTAGTTGCTTTCACTCCTGCAGCTTCAGACACATTAACAGTAGTAATCAATCGCCTTAAAAGAGGACAATCACCAATGGTTGGAGGAAAAGATCATACAACACATCATTTGGTTTATGCAGGTTTGAAAGACAAACAAGTTTGGTACTTATTTACCGGAATAAGCATTTTAGCATCTGGCATCTCATTACTAATGATTTACCTAACTTTAAACAAAAACTATTTTCCAGTTGCTTTATTTGTAGGATTCTTTTTATTGGTTTTTATACCACTATATAGAATAACTCTTAAATACAAACAACCATAACATGTTTCGTGTCAAATTTATTATGACAATGTTTGCATTGTCAGTATTCTTTAATGCGTGTAATCAAAAAATTGAGAGAAAAATTCAAATAAAAGAAACAAAAACACAAAATAGATTACCATCAATTCCCGAAGAAATGTATTTTGCAGGGGAAAAGATTATACTTAAAGATTGGGACATACGAGAACGTCTTGACAGAGAAATTTTAGTTAATACCTATTTTCAATCAGCCACAAGTTTAATTATTAAACGGTCTCATCGGTGGTTTCCAATTTTAGATCAACTTCTTAAAAAATCAAATATACACCCTGATTTTAAATACCTTGCTGTAATTGAAAGTGCACTAGTAGAACAAGCAACCAGTCATGCAGGTGCTCAAGGATTTTGGCAATTTATGCCTTTTACAGCAAAAGAATTTAACCTTATTATAAATGAAGAAGTTGATGAAAGATTAGATGTAATCAAAAGTACGAAAGCGGCTTGTTCATATTTGCTAAAAGCAAATCGTACATTAAAGGATTGGATTATGACTGCTGCATCGTACAATAGAGGAGTACACGGGGTACTTGCAGATAAATCATGGCAAAAAGCAAAAAGTTATTTTGATTTAGAACAGAATGATGAAACCGCTCGATACGTCTTTAGAATTTTAGCTATGAAACTCATTCTAGAAAATCCTGAAAAATACGGTTTTAATATACCAAATGAACATCGTTACCCTACATTAAAAGTGAATTCATTATTAATTAAGCATTCCATCTCTAATTTATCCGAATGGGCATTATCGAAAGGAATCAATTTTAAAATTCTAAGAAAATTAAACCCTTGGCTTAAAACAACTAGACTCACCATTAAAAACAAATACTTTACTTTATTGTTACCTTTAAATACAGAAAACTTGAAACCTTACCATAACTACTAAATTTTAACTCGTGGAAAACAACATAGAAATTTTTGGTGCACGTGAACATAATTTAAAAAATATTGATCTCACCATTCCACGAAATAAATTAGTTGTTTTTACTGGCCTTTCCGGTTCTGGAAAATCATCTTTAGCATTCGATACTATTTTTGCAGAGGGACAGCGTAGGTACATTGAAACTTTTTCTGCATATGCTAGACAATTTTTAGGGAATTTAGAGCGTCCAGATGTAGATAAGATAAACGGTTTGAGTCCTGTAATCTCAATAGAACAAAAAACAGTTTCAAAATCACCTCGTTCAACGGTAGGCACCATCACTGAAATTTATGACTTTCTAAGGTTATTGTACGCTAGAATTGGCATTGCAATCTCTTACAATACTGGAGAAGCAATGATAAAATATTCGGATGATCAAATCGTTGATTTAATTTTAGAACAATACAAAAATAAAAAAATAAGTATCCTCGCCCCTAAAATTCGTGGTAGAAAAGGACATTATAGAGAGCTTTTTGAACAGATTTCAAAAATGGGATTCTCTAAAGTAATGATTGATGGTCAAGTAGTAGATATAACACCTGGTTTGCAATTAGATAGATATAAAATTCATGATATATCTATTGTTATCGATAGACTTTATATTCAAAATATTGACCGAAAAAGAGTTTATGATTCTGTTGTAACAGGAATGAAGCATGGAGACAAAACCATCTCCATACTTGATTTTGAAACGAATGAATTAAGACATTTTAGTAGACTTTTGATGTGTCCATCGACCGGAATAAGCTACCAAGAAGCTGAACCTAATTTATTTTCTTTCAACTCACCCTATGGAGCTTGTGAACATTGTAATGGTTTAGGAGAAGTTACTGAAGCTGATATAACCAAAATCATCCCAGATGCCTCAAAAAGTATTAAAAAAGGAGGAATAATACCTTTGGGTGAATATAAAAAAACGTGGATTTTTGAAAAACTTCAAACCATATTAAACAGAGAAGATTTAAGTATTGATTCACCCATTGAAAAAATTCCTCAAGAGATTCTACAAATCATTCTATACGGAAACGAAGGTATTGAATATCAAAAAAAATACGAAAAAATATCTTTTGAGGGAATCATAAATTTTATAACTAGACATTCAGACGAAGGAAATACAAGCATACAACGTTGGGCTCAAACCTTTATGAATAAAGTGACTTGTCCTTCTTGTAACGGAGCTAGATTAAAAAAAGAAGCCTTATATTTTGTTCTTGATAATAAAAACATTGGCGATTTAGCTAAAATGGATATCGAAGAACTTTTTACATGGTTTGAAAAATTAGAAGAAACATTAACTCCAGCTCAGAAAACAATTGCAACTGAAATACTGAAAGAAATCAATTCACGTTTGAGTTTTATATTACAAGTCGGATTAAATTATCTTGCTTTAAACAGACCTGCTGGAAGTTTATCTGGTGGTGAAGCTCAACGAATACGTTTAGCAACACAGATAGGGGCAGAATTAATGAATGTGCTCTATGTTCTTGACGAACCAAGTATTGGACTTCATCAACGAGATAATACAAAATTGATACAATCCTTACAAAATCTTCGTGACCGAGGAAACTCTGTGATTGTAGTTGAACATGATCAAGAAATGATTGAAGCTGCTGACTTTTTAGTTGATATAGGCCCAGGTGCCGGTGTTCATGGTGGTCAAATATTAAACGCTTGTAACTTCAAAGATTTAAAAACTTCCAATTCATTAACTACAGATTACTTACTAGGAAAAAAAGAAATTGAAATTCCAAAAACTCGTCGAACTGGAAATGGTCACTATTTATCACTCAAAGGTGTTACGGGAAATAATTTAAAAAACGTATCTATTTCAATTCCTTTAGGAACATTGACTTGCATAACTGGTGTTTCTGGAAGTGGAAAATCAACACTAATTAATCAAACACTTTACCCTATTTTAAATGCACATTTTTTCAAAGGTGTAAAAAAACCTATGCCCTACGAAAAAATCGAAGGTTTAGAACATTTAGATAAAGTAATCGAAATTGATCAAAGTCCTATAGGACGTACACCAAGATCAAATCCAGCTACTTACACCAATTTATTTACAGAAATCAGAACTTTATTTGCAGCAGCACCGGAATCTCAAATTAGAGGTTATAAACCTGGAAGATTTTCTTTTAATGTTGCAGGTGGCCGCTGTGAAACATGTGGTGGGGGTGGTGTAAAAGTCATAGAAATGAACTTTTTACCAGACGTATACGTAAATTGCGATGTGTGTAATGGGAAAAGATACAATCGAGAGACTTTAGAAGTACGTTTCAAAGGAAAATCAATAAGTGATGTACTTGAAATGACAATTGAGGAAGCTACTGCTTTTTTTGATAAAGTTCCTAAAATTTACCGCATTTTGGAAACCTTACTTTCTGTTGGTTTAGGTTATGTCAAATTAGGTCAGGCATCTACTACTCTGTCTGGTGGAGAGGCGCAAAGGATTAAATTAGCAACAGAACTTTCTAAACGAGGCACTGGAAAAACAATCTATATTTTAGATGAACCTTCAACAGGCTTGCATTTTGAAGATATACGTATGCTTTTAATTGTGCTTCAAAAATTAGTTGATGAAGGAAACACAGTATTAGTAATTGAACATAACCTAGATATCATAAAAGTGGCTGATTATCTTATCGATTTAGGACCAGAAGGCGGAAAAAAAGGTGGTGAAATACTTTTTTGCGGTACTCCAGAAGAAATGGCAAAACTTAAAAACACACGTTCTGAAACAGCTCCTTATATTAAGTCACTCTTAAAAAAATCATAAAAGATAATTTAATACTCGAAACAAATTCTTAAATTACTTCGTTATACAACTAAGATGCAATTTCTGCGTCTTGTATTAAAAATACGATCATGAACAGAACGAGAAAAGACTGGACAGATATTAAGACAAATGATAGCTGGGCCATATTTAAGATAATGTCAGAATTTGTGGAAGGGTATGAACGCATGTCAAAAATTGGACCTTGCATCTCTATTTTTGGTTCAGCACGAACTAAACCTGAAAACAAATACTATCAATTAGGGGTTGAAGTTGCCCAAAAACTTGCTCTAGCAGGTTATGGTATCATTACAGGAGGTGGTCCCGGTATCATGGAAGCTGGGAATAAAGGAGCTCAAGAAGGAAAAGGTAGATCCGTAGGACTAAATATAGATTTGCCTTTTGAACAGAATCATAATCCGTATATAGACCAAGAGCATAATTTAGAATTTGATTACTTTTTTGTTCGTAAAGTGATTTTTGTAAAATATGCACAAGGCTTTGTTATTTTACCTGGAGGGTTAGGAACCTTAGATGAATTATTTGAAGCGTTAACTTTAATTCAAACAAAGAAAATCAACAAACGCCCAGTTGTTTTAATCGGTCACAGTTACTGGGATGGTTTAATCGAATGGATTAAGGAACAAATGCTTGAACAAGAAGCAAATGTTTCACCCGAGGATATGAACCTATTCAAGATTGTTGACACAGCCGACGAAGCAGTAAAATACATCGAAGACTTCTATAAAAGCCACGATTTATCGCCTAACTTTTAGGAATAACATTCATACAATGAAAAGGCTACCTCTCGGTAGCCTTTGTTATTTATAATCTTTAAAACTCTCCGAAAAGAAAACCTTATCTCGATCAACTTTTTCTTCGAGTTTAGCGACAAATGATTGTCTATTTTCTGGTTTGATACACTGTGTAGGAAAAGACAATTGTAATTCTTTGATATAATCAAAAAAGATACTTTGTTGATGTACAGAAACCTTTCTTAATCCAGAAAAATACAACACTTTAAAATCTCGATCGGCCACAACAACCGCTTTATTAGTGATTCCAACACGCCATAGTTTTTTTAGGTTCCCAATGATACAGAAAATCAAGTGATCTAATCCTAGTGCAAAAAAAACACAGGATATCCAGATAGATTTTGGGGTTAGAATCAAAAACACCAATGAAACCATAAAATGAATCACAGCCTCGATAATCAAGTATAAGTTAACTTGCGATACTCGTTGCCTATCGACTGGTTCATTCCATTGAAACTTGGCAATTTGATTCACCATGCGAATTCCTGACCAACGTTTTGAGGTTCTTCTAATCCCCATTAAGAAAAACAAAGCAGCAAAAGAAGCGAAAATCGTCTTCTGAAAAGGAATGAACTTCCCGCTGGTTCTTAAAAATTCAATGGAAATATCAAAACCTACTACTATCGAAAAAGCAATGGCAGGAATTATAAATAAAACCAAGAAAATATTAATAGACTTATTCATTTATAGTCAATAACTTAATTTTATTTTTCATATCCTTGATTCTGTTTTTCGCAATTGAAATTTTGTGTTCGACATCTTTTCGTAATGAATCACCTGCTTTCGAACGAGATACAAATCCAAGGTTGTTTTCCAATTGAGTGATCTCTTGTTGTTGTTTTGTAATTTGCTGCTCTAAATCACGACGCTCTTTTTCAATCAATTTAGAGGCATTTGGATTTGCTTTCAAAGTATCAAGATGTGCTTCGAACATCACTTTCGCTTTCTCCTCACCTTCTAATTTGATTTTTGTATAATGAGCATCTATTGCTTTTTTATATGATTGATATATAGCATCTTTTTCTTTAAAGGGTACTTTACCAATTGCATTGAAACGATTTGCAAATTCTTTCAAATCTTGAATCACTTGTTGTTTATCTTCACTTACTTCATAAGTTTCAATTTCAGCAACCAACGCTTTTTTCAATTCTAAATTTTCAGTATTTGCTTTATCCTCATTTTCAAAATGCTTCTTTTTATTATCAAAAAAAGCATCACACAAACTTCTAAATTCTCTCCAAAGTTTTTGTTCGTTACGCTGACCAGCACTTCCTAATTTTTTCCAATCTTCCTGTAAACGCAATACTTTATCAGTAGTAACTTTCCAATCAGTACTGTCTTTCAAAACAATCATTTTATCAATAATCACTTGTTTCTTATCAGCAACCACATCAAATTTTTCTCTAATCACTTGATAAAAAGCCCTTTTCTTTTCAAAGAAAGCATCACAAGCACCTCTGAATGATACCCAAATTTCTTCGTTTTCCTTTTTTGGTCCTATACCAACAGTTTTCCAAGTTTCTTGTAAACCTAGAAGTGTTTGTGTTGCATTTTCCCAATCTTTAGTCGTTTGAAATGTATCTACTTGTTGAGTAAGTAATTCAACTCCGGCAACTAATGCTTGTTTTTTCTCAATATTAACACGTTGCGCTTCTTTTTTAGATTCGTAGAATTCACTGATTTTTTTATAAACCGCTTTAACTGCTGTCCAATACTGTTCCTTAATCTCTTCCCAAAGTTCTCTTGCTACCGGACCAACCTCATCAAATTCATTTTGATATAATTTGATTTGCGCTTCTAATTCTTTGATATTTTCAGAGTGAAACAAAGCCTCTACTTTCTGAATAATTTCTTTTTTTAATTGTAAATTTCGCTTGAAGTCGTGATCTTTTAATTCTTTGTAAATCTTTAAATTAAAAAAGAATGATTCTAACAGCTTAGAGTATTCAGAATGAATATCTTGGCGTTTATCGCGTGGAATCTCTCCTACCTCTTTCCAAGATTCGTGAATCTCTTTATAAGTACTTACAGCAGCACCAATATTTTCTTCGTTTGCAATTAACTCTTTCAATCTTTCGATTAAATGTTTTTTCTTACGAAGGTTCGTCTCCTGCTCTAGCTTTTGTTCAGAAACTATTTTATTTCTTTTTTCCTTGTACTCAGTATAAATCGCATAAAATTCTTCTTTTATCGCATCTGGCTCATTTACAAATTCTACTTGTTCGCCATTTGCTTGGGCTTCAAGTAAAGCAACTTGTGTTTTACGTTCTTCTTCTAAACAAAAATCTTCAAATTGTGAACGTAATTCATTGACATCGCGTGAAACTGATAATACGTCTTCTGTTGAAGTTAATGCTTGTAATTTTACTACGAAATCTTTCTTTTCCATAATTGATTTAGTTAGAGTAGTGAGAGGTCGACCTCCTAGAATAAAAATATTAATTTGCTTGATATACCATTTCAAAATTTGATAACGCAACAAATTCTTGTATACGATTATCTAAGTCTTGTTGGTTAATTTCTTCTAAACGTTGTGTTCCAAATTTTTCAACACAAAAAGATGCTAATGCAGAACCAGCAATGATAGCACGTTTCATATTTTCAAAAGAAATATCATCTGTACTAGCAAGAAAGCCCATAAACCCACCAGCAAATGTATCTCCCGCTCCTGTTGGATCAAATACCTCTTCCAATGGTAAAGCTGGTGCAAAGAAAACTTTTTCTTCATGAAACAATAACGCACCGTGTTCTCCTTTTTTGATAATCAAATATTTCGGTCCAAAAGCACGAATCACTTTTGATGCTTTTACCAATGAACTTTCACCAGACAATTGTCTTGCTTCCTCATCATTGATAATTAACACATCCACCAGTGCCATCGTTTTTTTCAATTCATCTAATGCGATATCCATCCAGAAATTCATGGTATCCATAGCGATTAACTTTGGTCTTTCTGTCAAACGCTCAATTACTGCACGTTGTACTTGCGGACTTAAATTCCCTAACATTAAATACTCTGCACCTTGGTATTCAGCAGGAATAATTGGATCGAAATTTTCTAATACGTTCAATTCTGTAATCAAAGTATCGCGTGTATTCATATCATTGTGGTACTTACCTGACCAAAAAAACGTTTTCTCGTCTTTTTTGATTTGTAAACCATTTAAATCAACTCCTTTGCTTGACAACAAGTCTAACATTTCTTGAGGAAAATCACCGCCTACAACTGAAACTATGTTTTGATTTTTCTTGAAAAATGAAGATGATAATGCAATGTATGTTCCTGCTCCACCTATAATTTTATCTGTTTTACCGAAAGGTGTTTCGATTGCGTCAAAGGCAACGCTTCCTACTGTTAATAAACTCATGTTGTGTTTTCTAAAAAATTTAAACCAAATTTACGACTTTACTCACTAATTTCAACAAATAAAATACGATTTAAGTTCATCTATTTAGGCTTTTATTTGCACTGATTTCGAGACGGATTATTTTTATTTATCTTTGAACGGACTGCCGTGCTATGAATCTGTACTCAAAAAAACAACGTTGGAAAATTGGATTATTATCAATCGCATTGATTTTGATAGCATTATCTCTATATTTTTCAAATACAATCGTTCAAAAAGTAAGTACGCGAGAACGGTA
>CANGZT010000004.1 GCA_947458955.1 Flavobacteriia bacterium
TAAAAATTTCAACTGTCTGAACGTAGTGAGTTTTGAAATTTTAGCGTCGTTCGTAAGTGGGTAGTCGAGTTTCCGAGGACTAGACTTTTTGGCTCAACCTTTTTTGGCAATGAAAAAAGGTTGAATCACACTCCACTACAAAAATTCTCTAACAACCTCATGCCAAAAGCATGACTCTTCTCTGGGTGAAACTGTACCCCCACGATATTATCCTTACAAATTCCAGAATGAAACGTTTCTCCATAAGTAGTAGTACACAATACATTTTCAAGTGATTCACATTTTACCCGATACGTATGCACAAAATAATAGCGAGGATCAACCAAGCCTTCAGCTAGAAAATGTTTGTTTGGGAAGGAAACTTCATTCCAGCCCATGTGAGGGACTTTTAACCCTGTAGTTTCATAAGGTGGAAAACGTAAAGTCTGCGCATCAATCCAACCCAAACCAGAACACTCCCCTTCTTCGCTGTAAGAGGTCATAAGTTGCATCCCCAAACAAATTCCTAAAATGGGTTTTTTGTCTACCAACACCTTATGATGTAACGCTTCAATTAATCCAAAAGCAGCTAAATTTTCCATCGCACGTTTAAAATGACCTACACCAGGCAAGATGAGTTTTTCAGCGTTGAGTATATCTTCAGAGGTAGAAGTGATGATAGACTTAACTCCAATTTTTTTGAGCATATTTTGAATGGAACCTAGATTCCCCATATCGTAGTTGACAATTGTAATCATTTTTTAGCTAAACAGTTTTGATAAAATTCAATTAATTGGTCGATATAAGTTGATATTTCATATTGCTTTGAAAAGTGTTGAGCAAAATCAGACATAATTGCATATTGGTTCGGATGTGTGGATAAATGTAAAATTTTTTCGACAAACAAATGAGGATCATTTGAAGGAATCAAAAAACCATTTTTACCATCCACAAGAATATCTCGATTACCGCCTCCATCCAAACTGACGACAGGTAATCCGGCAGCCATAGCCTCTAACAAAACAAGTCCAAATGGCTCGTAAATAGCAGTATGTAAAAATACATCTGCTTGATGTAAATAAAAAGGGACATCGTTTACATTTCCTAATAACTGTACAAGGCCAGTTAGCCCCTGAACTGCAATTTCTTCTTCCAAATGAGCGCGTTCAGGCCCATCACCCAAAATCAAGAGCTCAAAATCAATTTCATGGGTTCTTAAAAGGGAGGCTATTTCGATTAATAATTGTTGATTTTTTTTGGGTACCAAACTTCCTACTGAAATCAATCGTAACTTTCCTTTTGATATGCAACGAGATTGACAAGAATAAAAACGGTAATAATCAATCGCATTTGAAAGTGGAAAAATACTTGGCAAGAATGCACTCGGTAGTACCTGTTGTAAATAGTGTGTAGTATCTGAGGAAATAGATATAAATTGATTTTTAGCTTTGGCATACCTTCTAAATATCCAAAACCGTTCGTAATAGTCGGAGATTTTTCGTTTTAATGAAGCATGCGTTTGAAAGGGAGAAAATTGGGATATATTATCGTGAACGTGCGTAATATAAGCAACCCCTTTTTTTATAAGTCCCCTACTTAACAATTCAGCCTCAAACAAATGAGAATGAATAATAGTAGGTTGAAAAGTATTGATTATTTGATTTAAATCAGTCAAATGATACCGGTTTTTCTTCCAAACAGACAACTTCACCCTTGAGGAAGTAATTTTATAAGGGATATAAGTAGGGATTTCATAACTACGATCATCTCGCATGAGCACCAAAAGTACTTCGCAATCGGAACGTAATGCTAATCTCTTACATATATCCAATGTGATACGCTCAGCGCCCCCTTTATTTAACGAAGGAATTATATGTAGTACTCTAATATCCAATCAAAACAAAATTTAAACCCTTATGATACTTTAATTTTTTAAGCAAATCTATTGACTATTGACTATTGACTATTGACTATTGACTATTGACTTAAAAAAATTACTCTTTCGTACAAATAAAAAAAACAGAACTACTCAATCTACCTTTTTTAATCAATGGAAACCACTGTATATAGTCTGGATAAGGATAAAGTCCAGGAGTAATCATTCGCTTTATTTTAAAAATAGTTCCCACCTTTTTATTCCAATTAGAGATTCGATAATGAAAGAAATCATAGGCAATATATTTTGCTCGTGGGGCAGAATGAGAAGTAGGTATAAAAATTCGAATAAAACGTAAAAACATATCCTTACTCCCGATCGAACGAATAAAATGATAAATGGAAATATGCGTTGTAAAAAACCAAGCGGAAAATAGAGCTACAAATGACATTGCGGATGTAGGCATTCCTATAATAAGCACTCCATCGGGTTTTAATACTCTTTTCATTTCTTGTAAAGCATGTTCTTCAGAATTAACATGCTCTAATACATGTGAGGAATAAACAACATCAAAACTAGCGTCTGGAAATGGAAGTTGCTCGGCATTTCCTTGAATAATTGGCCGTTCTTTCCAAAGCCCCTCTGTAAATCTCCCAACACCGTGAGATCCAGGTTCTGGGTCTATGCCTTGAACTTTACATTCAAGTTCTGTATAAGCTTTCATCATACTATAACCAGCACCGCAACCCACGTCTAAAAAGGTAGCTTGTTTGGGTATAAAATGTTTTATTGCATTCCACTCTAATTGGCGAATTTGCTCCTGATAAATCTCAATGTTCGCTTTAGAAGATATAGGTAGCCAAAAAAGTTTACTGAAAAATTGCTTTGTTTTCACGTATCAAAGATAACACTATAAATAAATCTATCGAAAAACTATTAACTAAAACTATTGAAGACTGCAAGTATAAAAATCAATAGAGTTTCTTTCGCTTAAAATAATCAAGATTTGATATTAATGGGAAAGTATTTATTAAGAGTAATATCTTGTTTTTAAGACCAAACTCAGGAAAGAATAAGATCGCTTTTAAAATCCAAGTTAAACGTAAAAAACGAGATGAATTGACGTCATGGTATCGTATAATCCCCATATAACAGGAATTAAACGAAAAACGAATCGCTTTTCGAGAAAGTGCATTCTTAAACTTTTTTTCCTTTAAGATAATTCGAATGGCTTTTAAACGTTTAAAATATGCATTATATACAGCTTCGTTCACAGAATTATCATCATGAATACGATATACAAAAGATGATATATCATTAAAAACAACCGGAAATTCTAACGCTAATTCCATCCAAAGCGCGGCATCTTCAAAAATTAACAAATCATTTCGAAATCGAAATTGCTTTAGAACAACAGAAGGAACACATACTTGCCCTGGAATAATTGGATTTAGAAAAAAATAGCTTTCAGGTTGAGTCCCTTTCGGAAAAATCGGATTCGTTTGTATAAAAATGGAATCTTTTAAAATTTTTTTATCAGAAACATAAAAACAATCTGTTCGATTTCCAGAGGATAAAATAAATTGATGCCAATTTGAAAGGTGATCTGGCTCAAAAAGATCATCACTATCCAGTAATAAGATATAATTGCCTCGCGACAATTGTATTCCCCTATTCCGAGAATAACAACGTTCAAAATTTTGATCGTTTAGATGAAATTGAATGCGATCGTCTCTAAAAGAAGTTACAATCTCTTTAGTTCTATCCTGTGATTGATTATCAATAACCAATAATTCAAAATCAACAAAATCCTGATTCAAAACACTTTGTATTGTTTTGAAAATATGCTTCTCACGATTATAGGTTGGAATGATAATAGAAAAAAACATTAGATATTATTAATTCTTAGTAACCTTGCAGGACTCCCAATATAAACTCCATTTTCAATCAATTCGGTTTTCTTAACAACAACTGCCCCCATACCTATTATACATGATTTTGGGACAACTAATCTTGGGTGAATTATTGCATTTAAAAAGATCTTGGCATTTTCTTTTAATTCAACATGACCACCAATAATACCGTTACATCTTACTTGTATAAAATCATTTGCAACAACATCATGACCAGCATGTGCATTTTTTAACCACAATGTATTATTCTTGATTTTTGTAGGTAAGACTGTACCTGAATCTATGGTGACTTGTTTAGTAAATCGATTATTATCACCTATTTCAACACCTTTTCTGGCTGAATTAAAAAAATTTATACTTTCTCCAATGTCACCAATAATACAAAAAGGACCAAAATAATTATTATTTCCAATAATTACATTTTCTTCGATAACCACATAAGGACCTATAAAGTTCCCCTCTCCGATTTTAACAGTTGGATGGATTATTGCTGTAGGATGAATTTTATTCATTTATCATTTTCTTTAAATTATCTTCTAATAACGCCAAATTTATAATAATATTACGATTGAAGTATGGTAATTCTAAATTTCGATTTGAAATATCAGCAAACTGATAATAATAATCAACACCAACAATACAAGCCAATTTCCAAAAATGGAATTTATATTTTTTTGTCTCAACATTTTTTTTTGCTGTTATATCAAGAAATTTAGAACCTTTTTTCATAAAATGAATGTTAGTATGTCCTGCACCAGAAATACCTATTACGATATTAGCGTTGTTAATTAAACCAATTTGCTCAAAAAAACTATAGTCCTCCATTTTAATAAATTCAAAATTATATTTGGTTAATATTTCTCGAACTTCTTTAAAATTTTCAAAGCTACGGTGTGTACCTTCTCTAGTAATACAAATATTTTTAAAATTTAAATTACAAACCTTATTTTTAATTAATAATCTATTTGTTTTGATAACATCTTCTGGTCTAAACATGATTGTCCAAGGCTTAACTTCAGGCAAATAAAGATTTTTAACAAATAAATGATTATCTACTGGTATCTTTTTAATTTTTAATTTTGGGAATAAAATCAAAGTTTCCTTAACAAATTTAAAATCATCAAAAAAATAAGGATATATCAAAATCTCATTATTATAACTTTCATAAACCTTGATTAATCTTGGTAAACATTCTGTCACCCAAAAATAATAACTAAACCAAGGAGAGTGAATAATAAAATAATTTCCATCAAACAAATTAATATATTTTAAACTTTTTCCATACTTACAAACTAAAAATTGTTCAAATACCTTTTTCCAATGAAATAAATAAAAATTATTATCATAATTACTAATTTTTATATTTGGAGCACAACCATCAACTAGAATAAATTTTTTTAATACCAATCCATAATGATTTATAAATACATTTTCATGTTTTTTAATCTGAATATGCTGATAATCTTGATATTTATAATCAAATTTAAAATACTGAAAATCTGATTTTTTTATATTTTTAGGTAAAACATAATTAATTTTCATAAAATTATTTTTTTATTGACTCATTATAAATTTTTTTGTATAATTCATGTGATACTTTTTTTGAAAAAAATTTTTCTACCTTAATTCTTGCTAATTGATTAACATAATATAATTCATGCAAATTTAATAAAAGAAAATCCAACAACCACCTCCTAAAAACTTTAAAATCAGTAGATTCATCTACTAAAAACCCATCCTGTTGATGACTTATAATTTCTGGTATACCACCAATTTTAGAAGCAATTACAGGGGTTCCACAAGCCATAGACTCCAGTACTACTAATGGTAAATTATCAGCTTGTGTTGGATACAATAACACGTCACAAGCAGCGTACAAATTTGCTAATTCATTTTCGTCTTCAATGTAAGGATAACAAATATGATTATGGTAAGTACTCTCATGGCTTCCTCCTACTGTTACAAAAATAACATCTGAAAAAGTAGAATCTGAAATTATCTCTCTTAGTATAGCCCCACCTTTAAAAGGATTTTGAGTAGCGAATTCTGCAACAAACAACACTATTTTTTTTTTATCAGGAAATCCCAATAAAGCACGAACTTTAGCTTTTTCCTTGGGTTGAAAGATATCTGTATCCACACCATTAGGTATCACTGTTATATTTTTTAAAGCTGGATAAGCTATTCGTACTCGATTAGCCAACCAATGTGATGGACAAACGACGATTGGCTGTAATTCAGTAATCCATTTTTTCTTGTAATGAAGAACATCTTTCGTATTATCAAATTGTATAGAAGGATAAATCGTTAAATCAGGACAACTCCCGCAACCAATCTGCCATCGATCACAACCTAAAGTACAAGAACAATGCCCAGTAATTAAACTTTCATCGTGTAATGTCCAAATGACTTTTTTACCTTTAAACAGGGATTTAAACAAACTGGGGGAAAAAAATTCACCATGTAAATTATGTAAATGTACAACGGAAGATTCTTGGAAAAAGGGATCTTCCAACAAACACTTTGCGTGAAAACCTGTAAACTCGACCCATCCTTTTCGAACCGCTTCTCTTCGTAATATTTCTTCTAAAAAAGTATATGGTTTTGATTGAATTTCAAAAACCCAATCATGTTTTGATTTTTTTGTTTTAACGTATAAACGCAATGAATTTGATGATCTAAAATTATTAGCTAAATCACGTGCAATTTTGGCTGCTCCTCCACCTAAATCAAAGGTGTTAATTATACTTATTTGATTTGGTTTTTTAACTGATTCGTGAAACCGTATACGAAAACGAAGAAAATTTAAAAAAAAAATAAAATTTCTAGTTATTACGAAAGTAAAAAACTTAATAATTAATGCTTTCATCAACTATTTGTAAAAAAATCAAAAAGTAATTTTATCGGTAAAGGTGTGAGCCATGTATTCGTATTTCCTGCTGAAATATATACAGGATAAATTAAACTTATCATTACAGAATAAAACAAATAAGTGTTTAGCATTTGTTTTTCTAACTGTTTATTTAGTACATCAATAGCAATAACAAACAGTGGAAATACATAGACTAAACTTCTTGAAGTATCAAAAACCATAAATGAAACAAAAATAACAATACTTAACTGTAATAAAACCGAGAAGAAACTTTTTAAATTATTTAAAATTTGAAATCGAAGAAACAAAAATATTAAAATCCAAGCACCTTCAAAAATTTGCCAAATGGATAAAGGAGCAAAATTTAGATTCAATGCCATAGTTTTAAAATCAAATCCACCCGTTGATGTAGTTAAACCAATAAAATAGGATAAAGATAGCCTTATTATGATGTATGATATCCATGAAGTTATTATCGTTATTAAATAAGGCGTTTTATTAGGCTTTTCAGAGAAAAAAAACAAGTAATATAAAAATAAAAATCCAGAACAAATTAAACCTCTTTCATCAGTAAAACTTATAAAAAGTATTGCTATGTAAATCAGTAATTTATTTGAAAACACAAAGCACAAAAGCAACAAAGCTAGAATTAAACTATCAAATGTATCTTTGAAATTAATAAAGGAAACCTTTCCCGTAAAAATAAGAGCGGTAAGTAGAATAGAATAAAATGCTGTTAATTTGTTTCTAGTTTTAGCTTCTACAACGTAGCCTATGACATAAAATAAAAATATTCCATTTAAAAATTGCCAAATGATTACACCTAGTACTTTTAGATGCAAAAATCCAATTATCAAAGCAGGAATAAATCGAAATGCTAATTTAGAAGCGTGAGAATGAGCAGGATAATTATGTTGAATAAAGGGATCTTTGGATTGAATTAATATAGGCTCCCAATGTTCTGGTATTATTTTAAATGAAGGTGTTGAGAAAAAAAGAATTATAAAGGGTAAAATAAGTGAACATAGAATTTTCCAGTTATTTAACTCTGTAAACCTAACTAAATAGTTTTCAATATTTTTTTGCATATTACTTTTTCCTAAAATCTCCTCTAGAAAAATACTTTTCAATCAAACAATAGAGCATAATAAAAAAATACCTACTCCCCATTTCTTTGATTTTAAGCTTGGATTCTCCATACTTTCGATTGGTCCAAGAATTGGGTACCACCGCATAGGTATACCCCCTTACAATTGCTTTTAAAGGTAATTCTAGGGTTAAGTTAAAATGGGGGGATAGAAAGGGTTTAATTCCTTCTATCGTTTCCTTGCGATACATTTTGAAGGCATTCGTACAATCATTATATTTTAAACGAAATACAACTTTCACGATCCAATTGGCAACACGATTAATACGCTTTTTAAAAAGGGGGTAATCGTATACCGCTCCGCCTTTTACCCAGCGACTTCCAAAAACACAATCATATCCTTCTTGTATTTTGCTATAAAAAGCCACTAAATCTTCTGGTGAATCAGACAAGTCAGCCATCATCACTGCAACAACATCACCAGAAAAACGTTCCAAACCATAGCGAACAGCATAACCAAAACCATTCGGGCCTTGATTTGTATGTACAACTAGCGTATTAATTGTATTTTGCAATTCAGTGAGCACCTCTAAGGTTGTGTCTTTTGAATTATCGTTGACAACTAAAATTTCGTGGGGTATATTTTCTCTTTGTAATGTAGCATATAGTTTAGAAAGTGTTTCAGGGATTGATTCACTTTCATTATATGCAGGTATAACAACACTTAATTTCATCAGTAGATTAAGATCTGGATTTAATACCATTATACATTTCGGCCAAGGTTTCTTTTAAATCATATTTCCAATTCCAAGTAGGATAATGCGATTTAAATTTATTCAAATTACTGATATACCAAATATGATCACCTATTCGATTGGTTTCAGAATAGCTAAAATTCATTTTATTCCCAGTAATTTCCTCACACAAATCGATTGCTTCCAACATACTACAATTCGCATGTCTTCCGCCTCCAGCGTTGTATACCTCTCCAGCTTTTGGATCTTGATAAAAATGCCAAAACATATTCACCAAATCGTAACTGTGAATATTATCACGCACTTGTTTGCCTTTATAACCAAAGATCGTATAGTGATCTTTGGTGATAGCACATTTCATCAAATAAGCTAAAAATCCGTGTAATTGAGCTCCTGAATGATTCGGACCGGTTAAACAACCACCTCTGAAAATACCTGTTTTAATACCAAAATAGTTTCCATATTCTTGTACCATGATATCAGCCGCTACTTTACTAGCGCCAAAAACAGAATGTTTGGTTTGATCTACACTCATTAATTCATCAATTCCATCCCTGAAATAAGGGTGCGTACCATCAATTTCCCAACGTTTATCTTGCTCAATTAAAGGCAAAAAATTAGGCGTGTCTCCATATACTTTATTAGTAGATGTAAATATAAACACAGCATCAGGACAATGCAAACGACACATTTCTAACAAATTAATAGTACCAGTTGCATTTACTCCAAAATCAGTTAAAGGCTCTCTCGCAGCCCAATCATGACTCGGCTGAGCTGCAGTATGAATAATCAAAGCAATATCTTTTCCAAATTTTTCAAAAATCGGAGATAAAGCTTCTATAGAACGTATATCTGCTTGATAGGATTTAAAATTATTACAAGATTCTTCCAATCTATTTTTATTCCAATTTGTTGAACTTTCGCTTCCAAAAAAATAAGAGCGCATGTCATTGTCTATGCCAATCACTAAATCAAACTTTTTTGACATAAACTCTACCGACTCCCCTCCTATCAACCCCGAGGATCCCGTTACTAATGCTATTTTCATTTTTTACTTTATTTCTTTTATTTAAAATTTCATAAAACCACTCCCTCAAATTTACCCTTGTCAATTTAACCCTATTGACTAATGACTATTTCTTCTATTGCCTTACCACTCTCTAGTGACTATTGACTAAAAACTATTGACTATTTCTTCTATTGCCTTATCACTCTCTAGTGACTATTGACTAAAAACTAATGACTAATAATCACTCCAAAATAGGTTTCAACATCCCCTCATTCTCCTTCATCCAATCATATACATCTTGCATAATCATTTCCACTGTGTATTTTGGCTCCCAACCAGACACTTTTCTTACTTCAGACGAGTCAGTTATATACCAAGGTATATCTGCCACGCGATTTTCTTTGACACTTTTAATTGGAATTTTATTTCCTGTGATCTTTTCGCAAATGTTTGTTAATTCTTGTAAAGAGACAGAAACGGTTTCTCCTCCTCCTACATTCCACGGTTTGCCAGCGTAAACGGAAGGATTTTCTAATTGAATTTCAAGCAATCGATACAAATCACTCACATGCAACATATCACGAACTTGTTTCCCCTCACCTCCAAAACCAAAGTAACCTAATTCTTTTTTCCAAAAATGTTTTGCCATCCAAAGCACAACAACGCCTTGATCTACTTTCCCCATTTGCCATGCCCCTGTAAGTACACCGCAACGATTGACAATGGTTTTCAATCCATAAAAAGCAGCATATTCTTCTACAAGTAATTCAGCTGAAAGTTTTGTTGTTCCATAAAAAGAACGAGCACCGTTTAGAGGAAAAAATTCATTAACCCCATCATCACTAACACCAGGAATTTTATTTTGATTTGAATTAATCGAAAAACGAGTAGTTGATTCAATTAAAGGAATCTCATTTAGTAAGCCAATAGGATAAACCCTACTTGTAGATAAGAGAACAAACAACGCTTTGTTTTTTAAAGCAAAATTTAAACAGTTTACCGTACCAACTAAATTAGTATTGATTAAATAATCTGGAGTAGTTTCCATTCCCGAAACTACCGATGGTTCAGCGGCCGCATCAATGAGTATATCTATTGCTCCAACTTCATCAAAATCTTCGATATTACGAATATCTCCATGAATAAATTGAATACCCAACTTTCTCAAGCGCGAAATATTCAATTCTGAACCTCTGCGTTTTAAGTTGTCTAATGCGATTATATGATGTGTTGAATTTGCTTTTTTAAATGCAATTGCCAAGTTTGAACCTACAAAACCACATCCTCCAGTTATTAATATTGTTTTTTGCATGAAGAAATTAAAGTTATACAAATTTAAAAATTTAAATGTCGCAGATTCCAAAATAAATCTCTTAAGTATATTAAAAGATTATTTTGACCAAATTTAAAACCAACATCCACATGTTGCATCGTAAAACCAAAAACAAAAAAGAGTAAAATTAAAGATTTAATTAGTGTATTTTTAGAAATTATTTTATAGAAAATTTGAAGAAGCGAATACTGTAATGATTTATCAATATTTAAATAAAATAGGGAAATTATAAACAACATTGATATAAAATGTATGTTTAACCACCTCCCCCAATCTATTGTTAAAAAGAATATTGGTAAACTGATAAAAAACAGAAAAAAATGAAAAAACAAAGTTTTTTTTATGTTTAATCTTAAAAACTGATTTTTTAAAATCAAAACTAAAAACACTGAGAAAGTAATAAAATAGGACACAATATACAAAATGTAATTATTTGTGAGTGCAAAAGTTAAAGCATTTACCTGACCTTTCCCAAACCCTTCTTTGGGCCAAGAAAAAATACCATTCATTACATTGGAAGACACACCTAATTTTTTGAATATTTCCCAAGAATGCCCTTCATTTATTTCAGCTCCTATTAAAAAAATTAGAAATGCAGGAACAAAAGTTGACAAACCTATCACTATTATTTTTAAGAAACTTCCTTTTTTGTATGTTAGAAAATCTTTAAAATAAATAAGCAAGATATACGGTATGTAAAAAACAACCAGTTCATGAAACAAAGTAATTATAGATATTAATGTACTTAACAATCCAATGTACTTCCATGAATAAACATCAGTTTTTTTATATGAAATTGTAAAAAACAAAAAAAGATTAAACAATAAAATTTCTTTTCTTCCAAATGCGTATATATCATTAATAGGAAATAGTATAACTGTTGGCAGAAAAGTAAATAATACCAGCCAAAAATTAAACTTTATTCGTCTAAAATAGGCTATAAATAATGTGACGAAAAGTACATATTGAACTGAAATAAATAGAAAAACAAGTTTTCCAATATAAACACCTGAATTTCTCGACAGAAAAATAAAAAATGAACCTGATAATCCCCTACGTTTGAATCCACCATCTTCATAGTTAATAAGCCAATCACCTAAAGCATATCCATCACACCAGGAAATACGCTTATAAAGGGAAGGTAAACCTAGCCATAAAAAAATAAACCCAACAACCATTAACATGAGGGTCTGCCACTGGATAATTGAAAACTTATTTTGAATAAAATTCATTTTAAAACAATCTAAATGTAAGAAAAAGTTTCTGTTTCATTGTAAAAAAATCATTAAAAAGGATAGTAGAAAATAATTCTTTTAGTCCTACTTTTTCTTTTGTCAAGTAAATATCTCTTGCTTTAGTAGCAATAAGATGAAAAACTCTTTTTTGAACTTCATTTGAGAGAGATAACTTTATTTTTTTATAATTATTAAAAAACAAAATTATCTGTTCAATAAAAAATTGATCGTAAAAAATTGAACACATTTCATCTAAATTAGAAACTCCTTTAAAAACAGAATTAAAATAAGCTCTTTGTAAATTTTCAGCATTCAATTTTTGTAGTTCTCTGTGAACAGTACTAATCTGATTTTCGTGTACACGATATTTGATGAGGCATTCAGGTATTATTTTTGCTTTCGTGAAAGCTAACATTAGAATCCACAAACCATAATCCTCTACATGTAATTGATCTTTCTTATACAACAAATTATTTTCTCTCAAAACTAAACTACGCACCATAATAGTAGAATGTATAAATGGATTATGTGTAAGAAGAGCACATCTAATATCTAGATCTTCTTCAACATATTTTATAATTTCATTCGTGTCTCCAAAACATTCAGCAAAGGATCCTACTATTCCATAATCAGGGTTTTTATCCAAAAATGATATTTGTTTTTCAAATCGATCTAAAAAACTAATATCATCAGCATCAATGCGTGCAATATATTTCCCTTGTGCTAATTTCAAACCCAAATTTAATGTGTCAATTAACTTTAAATTAGCTTCATTTTTAACATACTTTATTCTTTCATCCAGAAACTCTAGAATTACTTTTTCCGAAGAATCTGTAGAGCCGTCATTTATAACAATTAGTTCGAAATCAGAAAATGATTGATTTAAAACACTTTGTATTGATTCTCTTACGTACAATTCAGCATTGTAAATTGGCAATATAACAGAGACTAACGGTGTACTCATATTCAAATAGTTATCCATTCTATCGGTCTAAGATCTTGAGTCTGAGATTGTAATTTTTTATCAATAAACCATTGTTCTGGAGTTACAACCAATTTATCATTATTATCTGCTAACCATGCTGCCCACCATCCGAAGGTACTATTTGGAATGATAAAATGTTTACATAATGTCATTAACTGTAAATAAGCAGAGAAGCGATCTCCTTTGTATAACTCATGAGATACAAAATGAATGGGTTCATCTAATTTAAAATGTGTTTTACACCAATCTACGTCATCTGAAAAAACAAATATCTCGATATCTTCCCCAACTTTGTTCTTTACTAATTCTATAGCTTTGTAGTAATACTCTAAAGATGGAACTCCATGTGTTTGAATTGCAGAAGGAATTGTTACAAAATCTGTTCGCCTAAAATTTACACATACACTATTTGTTATTTTAATTTTTTCACTTAATTTCGATTGATTTTCTGTTAATGGGTTCTTAAACTTTAATTCCATTTTTAATTCTGTAGCAATCTCTTCGAAATATTTGAAACTTTGCCAATATCCGTCTATATATAAATCTCTTTTTTTATAATTATTTGGAAGTTTTGTAAAATTAAACCCTTGTTCTTTAAATTCAAGAATTGGTTTTTTAAAAATTGATTTTTTATAAACCTTTGATTTAATTGAATTATCAAAAAAATGATATGGCTTTAAATTAAATAAATCTAAATCGAACTCTCTATATACAAAATTCTCACGTTCTGTTCGATCGAGTAAAAAATCCAAATCTAACACCAAATCTGTATTCCATTGAGTTGCCAAACATCTCCCAAAAGCATATTGAAATAACTGGTTTCCCAAGCCCCCCATTAATTTTACAACTATCATCTAGAAAAATATTTTTTAAATAAATGATATATTAATCGAGTCACTTTTTTTCTAGGGAAATATGAATAGTTTACCCAAAGTTGATCTCCTGCAATGTGATTTACTGTATCTTTTATTCTCACAAATCCTTTTGAAGATAAATAAATTTCAACATCATTTTTTAAAGGTTGATTCTTATATAACTCCATATTTTCAACTTCTAACCAAATCATTTTTATAGAATCTATATAAGTTAATGCTCCTTCCAAAACCAATAACTCAGCTCCTTGAACATCCATATGGATAAAATCCACTACATTGAATCCATTTGATTTTATGAATTCATATAACGTTATAGTTTTCACTTTAATTTCATCTTTAAATTCAAGCCAAGGAAGTACATCTTTAGTTTTAGCAGGAGGTAATAAAGAACTTGATTTATTACCAAAATCCCAATCTAACGAATGATCAATATTATCTGGTCTACCAGATGACAAATAAAAAGTTGCTTCACCTACTTCATTACTTAGAGCTTTATCAACAATTCTAATATTATTAACATTATATTTTTTTAAATTCTTTCTAATTAATTCTTGATTATTAACAATAGGCTCAAAAGCATAGATTGTTGCATTTGGAAATAAAAAAGAATATTTAATTGAATCCAATCCATCACAGCTTCCAATATCCAAAATTAAATTTGGTTTTGAAAATTTAAAAAAGGATTCTAATTCATTTTTTATCTCTATTGGTGCTTTTATATATTCTTCATCACTATACATAGTATATTTTTTTTATCATCCTAAAAAATAAAAATTTAGAATCTTTAATGGTTGATTTAAGGTATTTATAAATATGGTAAAAATAAAATATTTGTTTTGTGTAAGTTAATTTTTTTATGTATTTCTTAAACAAGTAGGTATATTCTCTAATTAACATTTCTGTATCTGCTATACATTGATTTGTAAGATTATGATTATCAATCACAGAAGTGTATAGAATTTTATCTACATATACCAAACCAATTTTATTTTTCAATAAAGAAATATAAAAATCAATATCTACCAACCATACTAATTTAGTGTCAAATTTTTTAATTTGAGATTTATGAAAAAGAACAGCTGAAGGCCCACCAATTATATTTCCTAAGATTAATTTTTCTGGTTGTAAATTAATTCTTTTAACCAGTTCTGAACTACTATAAAAATCTTTCTCTACACCTTTATTAATAGATTTTGAAGCACTAAAAACTAGACTTTTAGGATTTTCTAAAATACAATCAAGCATAATTTTCAAAGAGAAATTAGATATAAAATACTCATCGTGATGCAATATTTTAATATATTCACCTTGAGCTAATGAAATAGCATAATTCCAATTCTCAGGAGAACCTAAACTTGGTTTATTTTTAACATATTTTATTTTTGGTGAAAAAGTTTCATATTGTTTTACCAATTCAAAAACATCTTGTGTTGAACTATCATCAGAAATTATTATTTCAAATTCTACTTGCTGTTGAATATACACAGAATCTATCGCTTTTTTTAGATAATATGTTTGGTTATATGTAGGTATACAAATACTAATAAGGTTATTTTGCATTATGTAGAAATGTTTTAAATTTAAAATATCCGATTATTCCTAATATTTGAAACGAACAATAATTTTGTATTTTACTCACACACATGTCTTTATCATAATAACATCTTAAATAAGAATAAAATTGTTTTAATAATTCTAACTCAATTTTAAAATCTCTTTTAGGATAGAGATAATTTAAATATGCATTTTTATACTGTAAAATAGCATCAAAATAGGTTTGATCAACTTTACCTTCACTTTTATGTAAAAGCTTTATTTGTTTCGTGAAAATATTTTGATATTTAGTGCTAACCCTTTGACAGATATCTACATCATAGGCATGAAACCCCTTTAAACTTTCATTAAAAGGGAACTCTATCCACACAGCCTTTCGCATGGCTAAAAATACCCCATCTAACAAATAAACAGGTGTTAAATCATCCCCTTGATTATCAAAGCGTATTGGTGCTTCTTTATATTTAAACCCCTGATGAATAAACACTTTATTAAATTTTTGATCTGGTAAATACCAACCTGAAGGAGTCGTAGGTAAATAAGTTGATCCTGCAACACCTATTAGTCCAATCTCTTTGTTTTCTAATAATGTTAATAAGGATTCATTCCAACAACTATTCATAAATTCTACGTCTTCGTGTACAAAGACAAGATTGTTAAATTGTGATTTTTTTGCTCCATTATTATATGCTTGTGTCAAACTTAATTTTTCAACAGTATTATCAATTTTAATAATTTCAAAATCAAATGTACATGTATCCTTAATTGATTTTTCTAATAAATAAAAAAAATCAGGGTTTGTTGAACATGTTATTATAGAAATCATCTCAAAAATTTAAATGGAAAATAATAATTGCTTCAAAAACGAGAGCTTTTGTCTAAAATTAAATTTGAAAAGAAAAAAATTAAACTCCATCAATCCTAAAATCGCTTTTGTCCTTTTTTTTTTTGATAAAAATAGCGTCTCCTCTAAAATCTCTTTTTTTAAATGATTTAGATTAATCTGATACACATTTATCAAATTAAATTCTTTTAAAAGTTTATTCAATTCCTTTCTCAAAATGATGTCATATCTTCTTATAAAAGGAACACTACTAGTTGTCTCAGAGGTGGCTATAACACTTTTTTCATGAAATCGAAAATTATTTAATTTCTGATTTGTATAAAATAATGAACCATTTGTAATTAATATTTGAAGCCATAAAAACCAATCAGCACAATATTTTATATCTTCTCTTGAACCTTTTACTAACTCAAAAGCTGATTTTCTAAAAACGACAGCACTTGCATTAGGAATAACATTCTTATGTATTAAAAATTTCTCAATAAAATCTCTTCCATTTATTTTGAATTCGGTATCAAAAAGAGGTTTATCTAACATATCTGTTTGAAAATGCCAATCGCCAATTATCTCCCCCTTGTAATCCATTCTATTTGATTGAGAATATGCCAACACAACATTTTTATCAGTAAATCTTTGAACTAATTTTTCTAAAAAGTGGCTATCACAAGTATCATCAGATTCTGCAATCCAAATTAAATCCCCTTGGGCTAAATTGACTCCTTTATTCCATTGTTTATAATTAGAACCGCTATTCTCTTTATTAACAATAAAATGAGAAACTTTTGGGTGTAAACGATATTTATTTAAAATTTCTACACTATTGTCTGTTGAACAATCATCCAATAATATCAGCTCAAAATTAGTATATGTTTGACTTAATATAGATTGAATTCTATCTTCTATATAATTACAATGATTATAATTTGGTACAATTACACTAATAAACTTTAGCATTATACTAATTGATTTAATACATCATAAATTTGTCCGCATATTTTATCTGGATTGAATCTCATGAAATATTCTATAGTACTATTCTTTTTTAAAGAAATAGATTCTCTATTTTCAAAAAACTTAATCACTGATTTAGACATTGCATAAATATCTAGATAAGGTACAACATCTCCTCCAACATTTAAAATATCATCTTCTAAACCCGTAGCTTTCTCAAAACAAATTATCGGTATACCTAACATTCCTGCTTCAATTACAGCCAACGGAAATGGATCCTCTCTAGATGTTAGCATAAATAGATCCATTTTAGCAAGATAATCTTGTGGGTTTTTAACCTCTTCAATAAAAGTGATATTTGATGAAATACCTAGTTTATTAATATCTTGTTCTAAGATAACTTTTCTATATGGATCTAACTTTCCTATCCAATAAAAATGAATTTCACAATTAATTTCAATTACTTGTTTTACTATTAGTAAAAAAATATCATCACCTTTTCTCCAATGAGCCTCACCTAACATTACTACATTATATTCTTTTTTAAGTTTATAATCCAAATTATTAACTGTTGGGATAGCTGTACATTCATTTATTAAAAAGATTTTGTTTTTTGAAATTCCTAAATCCAATAAATATTGTTTTGTAAATTTAGAAACAACAATATAACTTGAAATAAATTCATCATACTGATCAAACTCACTAAAAGTTTGTTTTATGATGGTTTCCATTTCATGTAAATGTAGAATTATTTTTAATTTTTGGTTATATTTTTTAATGTCGATAGCTAATCTCAAAGAAACTATTGTATTAACATATAATATAGAGTAATTAGAATTAGATAATTTATAAACTTCATGAGAATAATTTGTAACATGATTTCTACCAAGAATAAAACGTAATAAATTCTTAAAAGATTTTAATTTGTTATAATTGAATCTAATTGATACTCTATTATCTTCAGAAACTGATTTTAATTCAGTATTATCTAAAGTTAAGTACTTAATTTTTAAACTATTTTGTAATAAGTATAATATTAAATGCTGTACAGAATTTGTTGCACCATTATTGTTTGCAGTATGAAGTATAAATAAAATATTCATTCTAATTATTTATTTTTTTTATAACAGAATTTAAAAAACCATAAAAATAAAATTTTAGAGACATTTTTTGATTTTTAAATAAGTGGATATTAATTTCATCAATAGAATTATATAATTCTTCTTTTATAATTTTATTTTGTAAAAGTGTACTTAAAACTAAATTTTTTTCAAAATTAGAGTACAAACTGATACTTTTTTTCTTTATTAAAAAAGCTGTAGATGAATCTAAATGATATCTATAATTACAAATTTTTTCGTTTAAATAATAAAAACAGCCATACTTCGACATTAGAATCCAACATATCCAATCCTCGTATTGATAAGCTAAATTATTTGGTAAAATAATTTTTTCAAAAATCTCTTTTTTTACCATTACGGAAGAATTACATATATGATTGTTTTTAATAAATGTTTTTAAATCAACATTATATTTAATATTTGTATTTGAAAATTTAAAATCATTATAAAAATCATTATTAATTGAATCGTTATGAAAATTTACTGAAGAATGTACAAGAACTACATCCTGATTTTTTTCAAAAACATCTACCTGTAAAGATATTTTATTGTTATTGAACCAATCATCAGAATCTAAAAATGCAATATACTTACCCCTAGAATGAGAAATTCCAAGCTTTCTTGTTGAATATACACCTTTATTAACTCTATTTTCATGAGTTAACAATTTGACTCTATTATTCGAAGAATAATTATTGTTTATTATCTCAAAGCTACCATCATTTGAACCATCATCAATAACTATCACTTCTATGTTTTGATATGTTTGATTCAGACAAGAATCAATTGCATGAACAATAAATTTTTTTGAATTAAAAACTGGTATAATTATACTTACTAATTCGATATTCATTTTTTATTTTCATTTACAGATAAATCAACCCCTCTATATTTACCATTAATATAATCATCTGGTTCATAATATTTATATTCAGAACCAAAATTACTAAGAAAATAACCAATCTTTATTGCGTCAGAATTATTAGGTTTATTTAATTTTTTTTTAAAACACAAGGTATAAATCTCATCTTTAGAATTAGGTATAATTGGACCTTTAAACGAGTTATATAATGAGTTTCCTAATAAAATTACTGGTTTTCCCCAAAATATAGATTCAATTGTTAACGTTGAACCAAATGTTATAACTCTATTACAATGAAAAAGTAAATTATAACTACTAACTTTAGAATTTGGTTCTATTACAGTAACATTTTTGAATTCTGCTAATGAATATAACTTATTTAAATATTCTTGATTTAGTTTTTCTGAATTAGGATGAATTCTAATATAAATATCAAAACAATCTATTTCACTTTTAGAATATTCTTCGCACAAATAAATCAAACCATCCAATTGATTTTTAAAAAAAGGATTATTCCATGTTTCATCTATTGAAACAAATTCATCTTCTGATGATGTGAATATTATTATATTTTTTCTTTTTTTATTAAATTTTATAGGTAAGACATTTGAATCAAAATTTTTGGTGAACGAATCCCAAGAACCATTAAACCCATTTAGTTTTTTTTTAAAAAAACTTCTACCTTTAAAGTATCTAAAGAAAAAATTTCCAATATCCCAGTGTTTATTCACACATTCATAAAAATATGGTATATCAAATGAAGTTTTATTTATAGTAACAAAATACTTTTCAGGTACACTTCCTCTTTCGTGAATAAAAACTGGAACATTTAATTTATTGGCCAATCTAATTAATCCTCTTGTATATGAAAACCGACCATTGAAGACATAAATTCTATCATATAACTCTTTATTTAAAGCCTCTTTTGCAGTCTCATACACTTTAATAGTTTCACAATAAAGCGTTCTGATATCATCTATATAATTTGTTAACTTGATAAATGGATTTCTTGTGTAACTAACAAGTGAACTAACGATCGACCATCCTATATCAAAAACATCATCATAAATTAAAGTTTTAAAACTATCTATATCAACAAGTAATTCCTCATCAAATTTATAGTCCTTTGATTTTTCAACTTGATTAATAATAGAAAATTCAGAAAAATCGCCATCTAATAATTTAAACCCATTTTGTTGACGTAAATTACATAAATTACAAATTTCATCTCGAACTTCTGAACTTTTTAAATTATCAAGTAAAGCTCTACTCATGATATTTTCACAATTACTAAATATTTTATTATCACATTTATAAAAATGAACTGTATTACCCTTATTAATTAAATCCTGTGCTATTTCTAATTCTGTTTCTAAATGAGTTTTCCAAGTTGCATGAGTTGAAAAAATTGCAATTTTCATTTTATACTTTTTTTAAATAATTAGAATCCCTTACCAATTAAAATATATTTTTCTTTATAATCGCTAGTTTGTTTATTATAACTTTTATAGAAATTAAAATGAGGTTTTTCACAAATTAAACCTTTATTACCATGGATTTTGTAAAAATCAGGAAAAACATATTCCCATTCCCATTCCTCATTTCGTTTCCAAAAACACTTATTCCTATGTTGATCAACAATATAGTAAAACGAGTTTTCTGTTATTCCTAACCAATTTAAAAATAAATTTATTTTTTTTGGTTTATTGCTAACATACTTATTTATTAAAATCAAACCTTGTTCTCTTGTTATTCTATTTAATCTAATTTCACGACATACTTGGTCAACAACTTTACCATATCCATATTTAATGTATTTCAAATAATCATGGGTATCATTGTAATTATAACAATCAACATCATTAAAAATGTCAAAAGTTCTGTTTTGATTTTGGGTTTCATAATCATACAATCTAATCATTTGATTATGTTGTTCTAATGTATCCCATCTAATGTAATTATTTAAATATATACCTCTGACACCTACTTTCTCTATTTCCTCATCATCTGGATATTTAAATTGTAAAATATCAGTTTGACTAACACCATCAAATTCATCAATTAAATCTTCTGCTTCATACCCCATTAAATCATGCTCTTTTCTGTATTTCCTTGTCATTTCAACTTTATCTTCATGCGAAAACATACCAACCTGATCAATACCTTGATGAGCGCCCCAAATAATTAATGGAATTTTAAACTTAACAGCTATCTGAACAGGAAAAACAGTTTGGCCAGCTATACAATGCCAGTAAATACTACCCATTTTTCTTAAACTAGCTCTAGTAATTTTCTTAACTATTTCTGGATTTACAGTTAATGTAATAATATCGCAATTAAATTTAATTCTCAAATTAGCTAAATTTCTAACCCCCACATCGGTATTATATTGTTTATTATATGTAACCAATAATGGATTCATACCATAAACATTTTTAATAGTATGAACAATAAAATAAGAATCTCTTGCGCCACTTACAGGTATGATACAATCGTAATTATTTCCTGATAAATTTTTATAACTTTCTAATAACTCCTTAAGTTCTTTAGCTTTAACATTCCAGTTTATTGAATCTTTCTCTTCGTGAATTCTACACCCACTACAAATTCCATCTTCATCAAATATAATATTTAAAGCATGCTTTTCTGTATATAAACACCTTTTACAAACTTTCATATTATTTCTTTTTCGATTTTTGTAAATAACATTTTTTCTAGCTCCACATCATTTTTCTTTAACAATCTAAAATCATCAGAAAATCTATTTTCCCTATAATTAATCTTTGACTCCATTCTCAAAGGTACAACTGTATTTATAAATGATTTTGCGATTGTGACACTATGTTCGTAGAAGTGAAAATAATTTGCTGCAGAAACACCAGAAACATTACTATTTTGAAACACTTCTAAAAAATGGTGTGGTGTTTTTGCTCCGCCACTACATATTACTGGTACATTTGTATTATTACAAACATTATTAATCAAATTCAAATCAAATCCTTTATATGACCCATCTCTATCTACTGAATTTATAATAATTTCACCAATTCCGATCCTTTGTAATAAATCGACAAAAGTACTAACTTCTAAATCCGTTTTTTGTTTATTTAAATAATCATATACATAGTATTTATCATTCAATTTAAAAGAATCAATTGATGCTACTATACATTGACTTCCAAAAACAGTTGATGATTCTAGAACAAGTTTTTGATTTTGTATTAACGAAGAATTTAAAGAAATTTTATCTGCTCCGCATTGCAGTAATTCTTTAATATGATCAACAGTTTTAATTCCTCCGCCAACTGTAAGAGGAACAAAACATTTTTTTGAAATTTTTTCTATTAATTGAAAGTTAGGTTCTAAATTGTTTTTTGTAGCAGAAATATCTAAATATATTATCTCATCAATACCCCATTGATTTAAAAATTCTATAGCAATCTCTGGCTTACCAACAGGCAAATATTTTTTAAAATTAAAACTTTGTACAACTATATTATCCTTAACTACCAAAGTAGCTACAACTCTCTTTTTTAACATTATTGTATAGAATTAAAAAAACTTCTGAATAGTTTTAAGCCATTATTTTGACTTTTTTCTGGATGAAACTGTACACCAAAAATATTATTATGTTGAACAGAAGCAGTAACATTTATTCCATAATCGCAATAAGATGAAACATATTTATCATCAGTTTCAAAATAAAAACTATGGTCAAAATAGAAATGTGGTGTGGTGTTCTTCTGGTTAGTAAATAATGGGGTTTGATTTTTTATAATTATATTATTCCATCCAACATGAGGAACAGGATAAGTATGAAACAATTCTAGTTTTTTAACCTTGCCTTTTATCCAATTTAAACCATCATGCCATCCATTTTCTTCTGAACCTTGTGCAAGCAATTGCATTCCAACACAAATCCCTAAAATTGGTTTTTTATCAACTAATACTATTTCGTTTAAAATATTATCCAAATTTCGTGATTTAATATTTCTCATAGCTTCATCAAAAGCACCAACACCAGGTAATATTAATACATCGGATGTTTTTAAGTCAGATTCTTTGTCTGATATTTTCAAATTGGTATATCCAAGAAACTTTATAGCATTTGAAACTGAATAAATATTTCCTACACCGTAATCTACAATTACTATTTTCTGATTTAATTTCATATTGTTAAACCAACCTTAAATTTTGGAATCCATTTGCCATTTTCATCTAAATCAAATAATTCACGGTTAACGGATTTGTTTACCTGAGTCCAAAAATCTTGAACTGAAATTCCAATATAATCCGAAAAACTCTTTATGTATACATCAGAACATTTACCATCATATTTTTCAACTAATTCAATAGCTTCTTGTCTGGTTATTCTTTCGTTTCTAATATCTTCGTTTACATAATCGGTAATTCTACCAAAACCATATTTTAAATATTTTATCATTTGATTTAAACTTACCCAATCTTCATCCAAAGAAGTAATCCCATAAGGGTCACCAATAGCTAATGGATGCTCGTTTCTGATTTCTAAACCTCTTAAAGCTGCGAAATTACCATTATCAATTAATGACCAATCTTTCCAAAAATAACCTAAAAACGTAATTCTTAAATTAGCATCTTCCATTTCTTTTTCTGATGGATAGACATATTGTAATATTTCATTTTTTTTAACTTCATTCAATAGCCAAGAAATATCTCCTCCACCAAGAGTATTCATTTTTCTTAAATTATTACCATCACTACCATTTTTGCCCATTACATTTAAATCACCTAATTGTAATGCAGCATTTTCTCCCCACCAAATTAATGGTATTTGATAAGCAATAGCTAAACGAGGTACACTACTAAACAATGATAATTCAGTAGATTTACACCAATTTGTATGTTCAAAAAAACTTTTTCTCATCAATTTTCTCCAGGTTTGTGGAGCTGGATTTATAGAAATGCAATCAAATCCATGATTAATCATGTTTGTTACATTATCTACTCCTCTTTGGGTTACTTGTTCAGGGGGATAACTTAAACAAACTAAAAGAGGATTCATTTTTAATACATCTTTTACAAAAAACGCCTGTCTGGTACTATCTTTTCCTCCACTAACTCCAATAATACAATCATATCCAGAGCTGTTATTAGCTTTTCCAAAAGTAACAATATCATTAATTTCTGATTTTCTTTCTTCCCAGTTTACAGATTTTAGACTTTCATGGTAATTACAAGCAGGACAAATACCATTATTATCAAACTTTATACCTGGTCTAGTATCTGTTTGCAAACATTTTTTACAATACTTCATATTTATTGATTAATCCAAATTCAATTATATCATAATATTTTCCGTCTTTAAAAATCGCTTCTTGTCTTTTACCCTCTTGTTTCATTCCTAGCTTAAAAGCTAATTTTTGCATTCCTATGTTTTCTGATGATGTACCGCAATAAATTCTATGCAAGTTTAACGATCTAAATCCATGTTTGATTAATAAGCCACCAGCCTCCAACATTATTCCCTTACCCCAATACGATTTTTCTCCTAACAAGAATGCAATTTCGGCATTTCTATCAATCCAATTTATGTTTTGTAAACTTATATTACCAATATGGAAATTCTGATATATGTCAATTATAGCTAAAATCAAAGAGTTTTTTGTTGAATAAGAGTTTTTAACATATTCAATTAAGCTTTCTTTACTCATTGGAAACCTACCATGTGAATTGTATTTAGTTATTTCTTGGTCATTTAACCAAGAGTCATAATTTCCTTCTACATCATTTAAAGTCAACCTCCTTAAAGCTATAATATTACCTTTTATAAAAAAATCACTTGCCATAATTACATTCTAAGTATGTTTTTAACTGATCAATATATACAATCTGCCCTATATTTTTTTTGGCTAATGGGTCATTTATATTATTCTCACTTAATATCCTCACTATATTTTTATTCATAATATCGGCTTCAATTAGAAAGTTTGAAAAAAAACCCATTACCACATCAGCATAGTAAATCAACAGATTACTGTCAATAAATGCATCCGCAATAATCATTTTACAACTTATAACATCTTTATTTTTTTTAATATTCTGATTAGGGTGCATTTTTAAAATAAAATTAATTGGCAAATTTAATTCTAATAATATACAATTGATTTGATTTGTTATTTCAATTTCGTCAAATCCATAAGTTTCCCTTCCATTTACATTAGAAAGCGGGTCGGGTGCATACACAATCGTTTTATTATCATTGTAAGGAATATTGAGTTTGTTGAAAAGTTCACATTTTGTAATATCAGGTTTCCAGTTTTTTAAGTAATCATAATAAGGATTTCCAAAAACAACTAATAAAGAATTTTCAATTCCTGATTCTAAGGCAATATTTTTCGCACTTTCATCAATTAACAATATAGAATCTGGAAAAACATATTCGTTTGTTAGTAAAAACCTCTCTTTTATTGATGTCCAATGGTCAACAAATGAATAGGATTTAATTGACTTTTTTTTTGCCAACTTAAGATACTCTAACTCAATTTTAGATGTATATGATGTACCTGTAAAAATAAAATCAGGCTTAATATTCAATACTACATCCTCTGGTTTCTTAATAGAAAAAGTTACTTCTAATCCAAATGAATCAAAAAAAGAATAAATTCTATCTGAAATGATTATAGATTTTTCTAATACAAATTTAAGTTTAAATGCTTGTGCCAAGACTGCTTTTGCAGCACCAGGGTCACTAAACACAAACAAACCAGTACCTGAAAACATTTTATCTCAATTCAGCAATATTACTTGCTACTTTATTAAATGCAGCAATTACATCATCCATATCTTCTTTAGACATACCCGGACGCATAAATTCATGCGTAAACAATTCTTCAAAATGAAGTTTTTCACTAATGGGACAGATACCTTTTGAATAACTTACCTCTCCTTTATATTTTTCGCAATTAAATGAACAATGTGTTGCTCTTTTCTGATACAAAGGTTGAAGATAAATCGGTTTTACATAACCAGCACCTATTAATGGAGTATCTTCTCTTAAAACAGCAGAAGGTATTTCTGCTTTAATGGCATTTATAAATGTATTTCTATGAATACCTACAATTTCTTGATCAAATTTAAAAGCCTGTACATAGTATACATGTTTGCTAAATTCTTCAATAATGGGGGCTGTAATTCCATTAATTTCACCGATTTCTTTGGCTAAATAGTCTGCATTTGCCATCCTTTCTTCAATTAAAGCTGGAAGTTTTTTCAGTTGTTCTATTCCAACCGCAGCTTCCATTTCGGTCATTCTAAAATTGTACCCAAAAGTATTAAATGTATCTTCTACTCCCTTAGGGTAAACTATATTTTCACCATGGTTTCTAATTAAAAAACATCTTTCTGCTAAATCATCATTGTTGGTTATGATTACTCCTCCTTCACCAGTATGTATATGTTTGTGATAGTTTAAACTAAAAACACCAATATCACCAATTGTACCAACATATTTGTCTTTATATTTTGCCATTGGTGCCTGAGCACAATCCTCAATTACATACAAATTGTGTTTTTTAGCAATTACCATTATTTCATCCATTTTGGCTGGATTACCAAAAATATGTACTACAAGAATTGCTTTTGTTCTGGGCGTTATACACTTTTCAATACTTTCGGGACTCATTCCAAAATTATCGTAATCAACATCTGCAAATACTGGCACAGCACCATATATGATAGGAGCTAATGCACTAGCACTCATAGTATAGGGCGAAACAATTACCTCATCGCCAGGTTGAATTCTGCAAGCACCAATGGCAGTAAACAATCCAGAAGTGTTAGAGTTTACTGATATTGAATATTTAGAGCCAAAAGCTTTGCTCCAATCTTTTTCAAATTTTTGTACCGTTGGACCTCCATAAAAATCTTTATGCCACGCACCCAAAAATTGTGAAAGAATACCACTGTCCAATACATTCATTACAGCGATTTTTTCCTCCTCTCCTATCGTGTTATAGGCAGGAAATAATTTTGTTCGAACTGGTGTTCCTCCGTTAATTGCAAGAATCTTAGTCATTTTTATGATTTTTTTAATGCCTTTGACATTTCTAAATTCAAAGAAATTGAATTATCGAAGTTATCATTAAAATTTTCATTTTCAAATAATTTTATACCAAAATTAAAAACATCTACCATATATTTGTCTAGTGAATTTTGAAAATGTAATTTATCGTTTAAAATAAGTTGATTAAATTCTGTTTTATACTCTAAAACCTTTATTTCATTTCCACTATTGGCTATTTGAATAATTTTATCTTTAAAGAATAATTCAATTTCAAAAATGCTATAACTAATGTCGGTTAATCCAACTAAATTTATAGTAGAATTATTGAAAGTAAAACTTCCACTTAAAGTAGGGTCGGTATCGAAAGTGTCATAGACTTTATTTGAAATCTGTAAATCGGATAAAGATATAGTTTGTTGGAACAAAAACTGAATAATATCTAATGCGTGACTTCCGTTGTTCAAAAAGCCTCTACAATATTTTATAGTTCCTGATATTAATTTTTCATTAGATTCGGTTTTTGAAATATATTCTTTTAGAAATATATAGTTAGGATTAAATCTTCTGATGTAATTTACTACAATTTTGGATTTTGAATACTTACGTATTCTTTGAAGTTCTATTAGCTCGTCTATAGAAACGGCAATTGGTTTTTCGCAAAAAATTAATGGAACATTTTGTTCCATCATTTTTTTTAAATAATCAAAATGTGTAACAGTTGGTGTTGTTAAACTAATAATATCAAACGAATTAAATTTTAAATCTTCATTCAATGATTTAAAATGATATTTGTTTTTTACCAGATTAATTTTGTTACTGTCATTGTCTGTAATAGTTAAATCTATTTTATTTTTAAGTAAATGATATGCTTTTGCGTGTGAAAGTACTTTCTCTTCAACATCGTTAAAATCATATAAAGCACCTATGTTACCACAACCTATTAAAAGTGCACGAAGCATACTATTGATTTTTAAGTTTTTCTAACAAAAAAGAGTACTTAATTTCTGCAACTTTCCAATCTTCTTCATTATCAATATCCTGTACTTCAGATTGAGGCATAATTATAGGTACTGTAATATCTGTAAAAACTTTCCCTTTTTCTTTAAACTTGTCTGTTTTCATCAAATAAAATTGTCCGCAATCGTGATAGGCAGGTGCTAAATCTTGTGATCTGGTATTCATATACTCAGGCCAATTAAAAGTAACTTTCTCGTTTTCTATTTTTAAAGAACGTAATATGGGGAAACTAAATGTTGTAACAGGTAATACCGAATCAGCACCAGTTTTTTCTAATTTACTAATAGCATCTTTAAGTTTTTCAGCTGTAACAAAGGGAGCAGTTGGGTAGATACAACAAAATGTGTCGAAATGTTGGTTTATTTCCTCATACGATTCTAAAACTTCTTTAATAACGTCTACAGTTGTAGCAAAATCGTTAGATGTTTTTTCACTTCTTATAAAAGGAACTTTAGCTCCTAAAATTATGGCCAAATCAGCTATTTCCTGGTCGTCTGTAGATACCATTACTTCATCGAAACAACCAGAATTTATTGCTGCCTCAATTGAATACTGAATAATTGGTTTTCCTAAAAATGATTTTATGTTTTTTCTAGGTATTCTTTTACTACCACCTCTTGCTGTTATAATCGCTAAGTTTTTCATGTGTTATTTTATAAAAATTAGTAAGTTTATGCTATTAGCTCCCAACTTAGTGGCGATCCTTTTTTGATATCACTCTTTGCTTTTTTGCCTAAAATCATATCATGATATCTGGTATGCAAACCAAATGATGGTCTTTTAGATTGTAAATTTTCTTTTGTAAAAATATCCCCTTCTTTTATGTCTTCAACTACATATAAAGATCGTTTAAACTTTAAACTATTTTTCTCAATTTCTTGAACACCAATAAAAGGTTTTCCTAATGCTAAATAAGCCCTTTCTGTTTCCAATACAAGACTTTTTAACTCGTGAGGTTCTAAAGAAAAAGTAGCATCTACGCCACCTTCAGCTCTATCTAAAGTAAAATGTTTTTCAATTACGGTAGCACCTAAAGCAATAGCAGCTACCGATGCTCCAACTCCCATTGTATGGTCAGATAAACCAACATTACAACAAAACATTTTTGCTAATAATGGTATAGTATTTAAGTTAGTGTTTTCTGGTGATGAAGGGTAAGTACTTGTACATTTTAACAACACCAAATCCTTGCAACCATTTTCTTTTAAAATCCTAACTGATTCGTCAATATCTGCAATTGAAGAAACTCCAGTACTCATTATTACAGGTTTTCCAGTTTTTGCAATTTTTTTAAGTAATATATGGTCTGTGTTTTCAAAAGATGCAATTTTATACAAAGGTACATCTAAAGATTCTAAAAAATCAACAGCAGTAGTGTCAAATGGAGAGCTAAAGGCAATAATATTTCTTTTTTTTGCATGTTCAAAAATTGTTTTATGCCACTCCCAAGGAGTATAAGCTAATTTATATAAATCATGAAGCTCCTTCCCGTTCCATAAAGAATTTTCATCATTGATAGTATATGCACCTTTAACTGTTATTGTATCGGCTGTATAAGTTTGAAGTTTAATAGCATGAGCACCAGCATTTGCAGCTTCGTCAACAATGGATAATGCCCTCTCAATTGATTGATTGTGATTACCACTCATTTCTGCTATAATAAAAGGCTTATTGTTTCTTCCTATTATTACTGATCCAACTTTTATTTCATCCATAATTTATTAATTATAAATCGATTCTTTAAGATTATTTTTTATGTTTTCCCATTCATATTTTAGTAAAGACAAAACGACAACATCGTAATATTTTCCATCTTTTAAAATATATTCACGCAATAAACCCTCCCTTTGAAAGCCAAATTTTTCATGCATTTGAATTACTTTTTCGTTAAAAGAAAATACTTCACATATTAATTTATGAAATTTCATAATTTCAAATACATAATTCAAGATATTATACTCAACTTTCGACCCGATTCCAACACCTCTTAATTCAGTGTTTCCTAAATAAAATGCCCAACTACAATGTTTAAAATTAGGCTTAATATTGTAAATTGAAACTACTCCTATTTTTAGGTTATTATACTCAATCATCCAATATTTTTGAGATGAATCATTTTTTATTTTTTCAAACCAATTTATTTGTTCTTCTGAATTAATTTGATCTGATGTGTACATATACTGACTTACAGCAATAGAGTTTCTCCAAATACGAATTTGCTCCAAATCAACTGCGGTAATATCAACTAATTTTATGTCCATTAATATTTTTGTATTATGTTATCTTAAAGAAAAACGAATGAATAATGATATTTACTGGTTTATTGTTAATAATAATATGTTTTTTTAGCGCTGCTTCTTGTTCAAAACCATTGTTTTCCAGAATAGGAAACAAGTTTGTTCTAATTCCATAAGCGTACGTATAAATTTTAATAAAGTTTAACTCTGGTTTACATACTGTTTTAAGTAAATTTAAATAATTGTTCCAATCTGATGTAAAAACATTCTCAATAGAACTTCTTTCTTTTGATGTTAAGAATGAGATTTCAGCATTTTTACTTTCCCAATCAATATGCACCAATCCCCCATATCCAATTAAAACATCGTTGTATAAAAAACTAAACAATAGCTGTTTCGGGTATTCTTCTTCAAATAACTTTTCAACTACATTAGCAAAATAAAACTCTTGTTGTTCTATTGAAATTATTTCTTTTTGCCTCAAAATTTCTATTTGAGAATTTCTCCAGTTTAATATTTCATATTTGTCTTCGGTTCTAATGGGAACAAGCTTGTATCCGTCAGATGACCACTCTGTTTTTGACAAACATTTATATTTTGGCATAATATTGTTCTATTTGCTCAATTACAAACATTTGTTCTTCATAAGTTAGAGTTGGATAAATTGGAATACTTAAACAATTTGAATAATATTCTTCAGCTACTGGATAGTCACCAACTTTATGTCCTAATTTTTTATAGTATGGCATAGTATGAACTGGAATGTAATGTATTTGTGTAAAAATGTTTTTTGACTTTAAATAATTGTATAAACCCAATCGGTTTTTTACTTCAATAATATATAGATGAAAAGCATGCCCTTCAAAATACTTAGGTGTTTTAACGTTAGGATTATTTGCAAAAGCAATATCGTAGTTTTTAGCAATGACTTTTCTTTTTTCAAGACTAGCACTTGCTCTTTTTAATTGTGAAATACCCAATGCACATAAAATATCAGGCATTCTATGATTATATCCTAATTCTTGCATTTCATAATACCAAGAACCATGATTTTCATTTAATAAAGAAGAATCTTTGGTAATACCGTGCGTTCTTAATAAAATTAATTTATCATATAATGCTTTATTGTTTGTAGTAATCATTCCGCCTTCGCCTGTCGCAATATGCTTTACAGGATGGAAAGAAAAAATTGTTAAATCTGAAAAGTTACTATTTCCGCATAGTTGTTTACTACCTTTACTATCAATAAAAAATCCTCCAGGTGCATGGCACGCATCTTCTATTATCCAACAATTATATTTATCTGTAATTTGTTTTAGTCTTTCTACATCTACAGCATTACCTGCAAAATCAACAGGTATTATTCCCTTTATTGAAGAATCTGACAACAATAAATCTTCAATTTTATCTAAATCTATTAAAAATGATTTTTTATCAATATCAGAAAAAAGAACCTCTCCTCCACAATACCTGACACAGTTTGCAGAAGCTACAAACGTGATTGGTGACGTAATAACTTTATCACCTGTCTTTAAATCTAAAGCAAGTACGGACATGTGTAATGCAGCTGTACCGTTTGAAACAGCCACTGCATATTTAGCTCCAACATATTTAGCAAATGCCTCTTCAAATTCAATTACTTTGGGGCCTTGAGTAAGAAAATCAGAACGTAATGTACTTATTACTTCATTTATATCTTCATCAGAAATATGTTGTTTACCGTAAGGTATAGGATTTAATATCATTTATATAGCAAAATTTGAATCTACATGTTCTGTTATAAGTTTTCTCAAGCTATCAACTGTTTCCCATTCAATATTTTGAGATGAATTATAACTAAATCCTCGCTCAACTAATATTGCATTGAACTTAGATATAAAATCATTTAAATTCCAACTTGGAACTTGTGGTAAAATAACATAATATTTACCCAAATCATAAGTAGTAAATGAATCAGAGCTAGAAATCATTTCTTCATGAATTTTTTCTCCTGGTCTTATTCCGACAAATTCTAGTTTACAGTCAGGAGCAATTGCTTGAGCTATATCTAAAATCTTATATGATGGTATTTTAGGAATAAAAATTTCCCCACCCCAAGCATTTTGTAAAGCATACATAACCATTTTAACACCATCTTTTAAAGAAATATTAAATCGTGTCATATTTGCATCAGTTATAGGTAATAGCCCCTCTTTCCTTTTATTTAAAAAAAAGGGAATAACAGAACCATTGGAACCCATCACATTGCCATATCTAACCACTGAAAATTTAATATCTTTATTACCTCTAATATTATTTGCTGCAATAAAAAGTTTATCTGAGGTAAGTTTAGTAGCTCCATATAAGTTAATAGGCGCACATGCTTTGTCTGTAGATAAAGCTATTACTCTTTCAACATTTGTTGATAATGCAGCTTTAATTACATTTTCTGCACCACCAACATTAGTCTTTACACATTCATCAGGATTGTATTCGGCTATATGTACATGTTTCATTGCAGCTGCATGAATTACATAATCTACTTCAAAAAAAGCTCTTTTTAATCTATCCAAATCCCTTACGTCTCCAATAAAATATCTAATGAAAGGATATTTAGATTCTGGAAATTCTTGTGACATCAAAAATTGTTTTTGTTCATCACGTGAAAAAATAATTAATCTTTTTATATCAAAATAATTAGATATGATATATTTTGTGATTTCTTTGCCAAGCGAACCTGTACCACCTGTTATTAATATTGATTTTTTTTTAAACATTTTTATTAACTTTTTCTAATTTAAAGTCGTATTCAATATTATCATTTATTTGCAATGAATAATCTCTCAAAAGTGGAGAGAAATTCCCAGAAAAAAAATCATTTGTTTTAAGGAATCCAATTTCATTTAAAGATGTGACAACATTAAACCTTCCAATAATAAGCGAGGGCATAAGAAGTGTGTTTAAATCTGAATCTCTAGCTCCAAAATGTAAAGTATATTCCTGTGATAATAATTTTATTTTTTCGAATTTGTACTTTAACTTTACTTCACCTTCGATAAAATCAGGACGAAAGCCGTCTATTATTGCATTTGCACCATATACAGGACCATACACACTTTCTATGCTCAACCAGAAACTTGGAGTAAAAATTTTTTTGTTTGAAAATAGATTTAGTTCAATTATTAAATCATCTCCAAAATCTAATATTGTTGTTTGTTTGACTTGATTAGATATTTTAACACTTTTAAGCACTAAAATATCAGAGCTTGAATTATAGAATAGTTGATTTGAAACGGAACTTAGATATTCACCAATTGTATCATTGACATTACCTGTATAATTTAAACACCCATTTTTTAAAAGTATTGCTTTGTTACATAATGACTTTACAGAAGGTAAAATATGACTTACAAAAATAACCGTTCTTCCTTCAGATTTACTGATTTGATCCATTTTACCTAAACATTTTTTTTGAAAATCTGCATCTCCAACAGCCAACACTTCATCTATAATTAGAATTTCATTTTGCAAGTGGGCTGATACTGCAAATGCCAAACGAACATACATCCCAGATGAATATCGTTTAACAGGAGTATCTATATATCTATCAACACCTGCGAAGTCAATAATTTCATCTAAATGAGCTTGAATTTCATGTTTACGCATTCCTAATATGGCACCATTCAAATAAATATTTTCCCGACCTGTTAATTCAGGATGAAAACCAGTCCCCACCTCCAATAAAGAAGCGATTCTCCCTTTTACTTTAACTTTTCCCGTAGTTGGTGAAGTTATCTTAGAGAGAATTTTAAGAAGTGTTGACTTACCAGCACCATTATTACCGATTACACCAAGTACATCTCCTTTTTTAACATCAAAACTTACATCCTTCAAAGACCATACAAAACTAGAATTGTCTCTAACTGATTTTTCATTTTCAACACCTAACTTTAAAAACGGATCCTCTTTACCTCTCATTTTTGCAAACCACCTTTTAGTATCTTCTTTGAATGTAGAAGCACCAACTAAACCAAGTCTGTATTGTTTAGATAAGTTTTCAACTTTTATTACTGTACTCATAATTAAACCGTATCCATAAATGTTTTTTCTGTTTTGTTAAAAACAAACACACCTATTATTAAAATAAACAAAGCAAAAATTAAACTATAAAGTAATTGGTAGGGACTAAATGTGCCTGTACCTGTAAATACATAACGAAAAGCTTCAATCAATGGAGATATTGGGTTTAATTTTAAAAAAGGTTTGTAAAGTTCAGGAATTGCATTCATAGGATACATTATAGGAGTTGCATACATTAATAAAGTTAATGCAATACCAACAATCATTGAGAGATCTCGATATTTGGAGGTCAGTGAAGAGATTAAAATACCTGCCCCCAAAGAGATAGTAGCAATTATAAAAATAATAATTGGTATCAAAATTAAGAGTTCATAATGAAAAACTAATTTTTGTTCGTTTTGAGTGTAATAATACACTAAAAAAAGTAAATATGTTAAAAATTGAAAACTCAATTTTAGCAAATTTGAAATAATTAACGAAATTGGAATTACTAATCTAGGGAAATAAACCTTTCCAAAGAGACCTGCATTTCCAGAAAAAGTACTAGCAGCACCATTAAAACAAGCCTGAAAGTAATTCCATAAGGTGGTACCTCCCAAATAAAAGAGAGGCCCAGGTAATCCATCTGTTGACAAATGAGCTACTTCTGAGAACAAAAAAGTATAGGTAAACACAGTAAACAAAGGACCTAACAAAAACCAAACAGGTCCTAAGATAGTTTGTTTATAAATAGATACGATATCCCTTTTTACAAAAATGGCTATTAGATCTCGATAATCCCAAATTTCTCTTAGATTAACTTTATACCATTTATTTTTAGGCTCAATAATAAGTGACCAATCTTCATTCATATTTCTAAAAACTTAATGCAAATTTAAACAAAAAAAAACAAAGAATTTAAACATCTGAAAAACATAAAGTTAAACCCATCATTTGATTGAAACACTAAAATATTGTCCCCCCATCGGTATATTTTGTAGGAAACGTTCAAATCGATGAAATAAACGAAAAAATGAATGTCTCGGGAAAAATAGTACATAATGTATCTTTACATTATTAAACCTTGCGTTTAGAATTGTTTTCTTTAAATATGACGGCTTCAACAATACCGCATCTTTATCAAAAGGGCAAGTGTTAACTATTCTTCTTGTTACTGGATTATAAGGATTATGTTCAAAGATGTAAAGCCTTCCTCCTTTTTTTAGTACCCTTAAAATTTCAGACAATATAATTTGATGCATATCAAATTGAATGTGATGAAAAACACAAGCTACAAAAACAACATCGAACTCTTCATCATCAAAAGGAAGTTTAGTGCCATTAAAATGAATAAATTTTGCTTGAGAAGTTCTTTTCGATTGTGCTTGCAAAATACTATCCGAAGAAACATCTAACCCAGTATATTTAGATTTTGAAAAATACTTTAAAAAAAAACTTGAAGTTATACCATCACCACAACCAAAATCCAAAAAATTTATAGACTCCGCCACTTCATGTTTTTTAATTTCATTAATTTTATGTTCAGCAAAATATTCACTTTCAACACCTGTAAGACCAATGTTTTGGTTATGAATCTCTCTGTAATCTTTTGCATATTCATCAAAAGAGTCAAATTTTCTTTTTGTCGTCATGTTTTCTGATGTTTTTAAATGACTTTCTCAATTATATACCTAGGTCGATGTTTTACTTCTTGATAAATTTTACCAATATATTCTCCTATCACTCCCAAACTTATCATATTAATCCCCGCGAAAAGTAAATTTAGTAATAAAGAAGATGCCCAACCTTTAATCACTTGTCCATTGATTGATGCAAAAACAACCCAAAAACCAATAAATATTGACATAAAGAACATGACTATTCCAAGAGAAAAGATAAGCTTTAACGGTGCGGTTGAAAAGGAAGTTATACCATTCCAGGCAAAACTTAACATTTTTCTCAGTGGATACTTAGTTTCTCCTGCCTCTCTATTTTTTCGTGTGTAATAAACATTCGCTGTTTGAAACCCTAACAATGGGAAAATTCCTCTTAAAAAAAGAGAAACTTCATTAAATCGTTCAAATTCAGTTAATACTCTACTATCAACTAATCTGAAATCCGCGTGATTATAAATTGTTTTCACTTTCATGAAAATCATTAGCTTGTAAAAGAACTGAGCCGTAATCTTTTTGAAAAAAGTGTCATTATCCCTATTGTCTCTAACGCCTGAAACTATCAAATTACCTTTATTATACAACCTAATCATCTCATCTAAAACATCGATATCGTCCTGAAGATCAACATCAAGTGAGATTAGACAATCTGCTTCGCTTTTCATAGTAAGGAGACCAGCTACTAAAGCATTCTGATGTCCAAAATTGGTAGATAATTTTATTCCCCTTACGGTATTATTATCAGCTATTTTTTGTATTAAATCCCAAGTTTTATCTTTACTACCGTCATCAACAAAACATAAAAAACTTTTATCACTTATCAATTTTAATTTAATTAGTGAATATATTTTTTCTTGTAACAAATTAAAACTATTCAATAAAACAGCTTCTTCATTGTAACAAGGTAAGACAATGCCAATAGTTTTACTATTAGTCAACATAAACAAGGTTTAAAATAAAAACGTTCTAAATTCTCACAAACTTACAATTTATAAAACTAAAATCTAAATTTGTCTATATAATTCAGCAAGTACTTCTAAAAAACAGTAAAAATATTTAGTAATTTAGCACAAATTAATGAATTGAAAACGTATTTTAAAGGTCTTAATGGACTAAGATTTATCGGAGCATTTTCTGTAATTATAGGTCATATTGAATTGATCAAATCTTTTTATGGATTACCAAATTTAATGGATCACCCTTTTTATAGATTTACAAATGGTCATCTTGGAGTTCTGTTGTTTTTTGTATTAAGCGGTTTTTTAATTACCTACTTTTTAATTGTTGAATTACAAGAAAACAACCATATAGATTTCAAAATATTTTACATAAAACGAATATTAAGAATTTGGCCTATTTATTATATTATGATTTTATTTTCAATATTTATACTACCTAAATTGCTAACATTTATTGGTGTGTTGTCTCCGTCCTATTCATTTGAGACAATCAAATATTACCTTTTATTTCTCCCAAACTTTGCGAAAAGTTTTCATTATTCCATTCCTGGAGCTGTTCATTTATGGTCAGTTGGTGTTGAGGAACAATTTTACTTAATTTGGCCAATACTAATTATTTTATTCAAGAATAGACTACTAATATTATTTACAACGATATTTTTAATTTTCTCGTTAGTCCCTATGGTTGTTGATTTTTTATATATTAGATCTGATCTATTACAACAATTTAAAGAAGAAAAATTATTTATAAGCTCTTTTTTAAGTAGCTTTAAAATTAATTCAATGGCGTTAGGCGGTTGTTTTGCTTACATTTATATCAAACATAAAAAACTGCTTAATTTTCTTAACTATAGAATTGTTGAGCTTTCACTAATTATTTTTACCTCCAGCTTATGGATTATGGGTTTTCATTTTAAAATTTTCTCGGATGAAATATATTCTTTACTTTTTGCTTTGATTATATTTTCTGTGGTTACCAATAACAATCCTATTATTAAATTTGAAAATAGACTTTTTAATTTCCTTGGCAAAATATCGTATGGTCTATATGTATATCATTGGGTGATTTTAATTCTTATCATTCAGTTAATTAAACTTTTAGGTGTAAACTTTTATGAAAGTCATATTTTGGTTAATAGTTTAATCTATTTTTTAGGTATTACATTAACTGTATTTATTTCTTATATCTCATACAAATATATTGAGGAACCTATTGTAAATCTTAAAAATAAGTTTCAAAAAAATTAAATGTCGACTTTTATTTTATACATCACTTCGTTTTATGCAACAATATTAACAAGTTATTGGGTAGGTGGGTTATATTTCAAATTAATAATAAGAAAGAATTCGATCACAGAAAATATAAACTTAGCTATTGGAGAAAAAATATTGGTTGGAGTAACAATAATAACAGCTCTGATTGCAATTTACAAAACAAATGGTATTACTACTCAAAGTATAATTTTACTTCTACTTATTTCACCTTGTTTATTTTTAAAAAAAGAGGAATACCCTAATGCTTCAAAACCATCAAAAAAAATAACGCTTTCTATTTTTATAATTAGTTTTTTCATATTTTGCTTTCATTGGTTTGGCTTTTACCATCTACATGACCATGTCTTTTATGCTAAACTTGGAAAAGCTATTTTCACGAATGGTAACGAAAGTTGGTCTGCCTTATACAATAATTTAAGACCTGCGAGTGGAATTATGCTTTTTCATTACTCTGATATATGGTTGGGTGAGTTCATTTCAAAATTAGTTCTCAACAACTCACTATTTAGCTTAACAAGAATAATTTATCCAATTTATCATCTAATTATGTTTATAGTTGGATATGTTATAATTATAGAAAAATTTAAAAATATAAAAATCTCGCTATTAATCTGTATCGCTATTCTATATGGATCTGCACTCCTATTTTTCCCTGTACTTACTCCTGAACAAGGACACCATACTTTTTGGCATTATGGTTTCCCTGAGGTGACATCTTTTAAATCTTTAGTTATATACCCCTATTTATTTCTTGCTTTATATTATTTAAAAAGAAATGATTTTGAAGTATTTATTTTTTTAATTTGTGTTACATGCCTTGAGTACTTCACCCTATTCATTGCTTTATTTCCAACAATCAATTTTATCATACTTCTTTATTTTGGTTTAAAAAAACATAAATTAATGAAGACCATAATAAATTTAATTTTATTCAATTTACCTCTAGTTTTAATGTTAATCCTACCAATAATTTTTAAAGATACAGTAACATCTAATAGTTCCTTTTCAAACATAAGACATGTAATTTTACCTTTTAATACTTATATAGCTAATTGGTATAGCAATTTAAAATTATTCTTTAACTATTTTCTTCGCCCATTTTATCTCTATCCATCAACCACATTGTTCATGTTCTATTACAGTATAAGAATGAAAAAAACATTACTATTTATTCTTTTAAATTTCATTTTCTCCTCTATTTTTATAGTTTTATTTTATAATTTAACTAACGCTAATCAAGCTATATCTATTATTATTGGACCTTTAATGCTGTTTACAACCATAGAATTATTTACATTTCTAGATAAAAAAATTGCAATAATAACTTCAACAAGTCTATTAATAATCTCTTTTTTAAATTTTGAAGAAATCAACTCGCTTAACTTTGGCAATTATAAAATGAATGTATTTGAATCAAAACTTATGAATTTTGCAAAATTAAATCTCAAAAAAGAAAATTGGTGTTATTATTCCAAAAAACCGTGGTCTACTTGGATGTACAGTTCTCAAATTTCAAACTCTACTATTCTACTTGAAAACGACGCATATCTTGGACTAGAGATTGCCCCTTTTTTTAGATCAGAATTTGAAACTTACAGAAAAAAGAACCCAGACTCACCTATATGTTCAATAAAACAAGATGTCAATATTTTTTTAAAATTACTTAAGTCACATAAAATAAAATATGTTTATGTAGAAAATATAAATTCGGTAAACAACAATTTCAAATCATTTTTAAAACCAATATTAACAGAGAACCTAAAAGGAATTTTTAAATTGGAATACGATAAAAAAGGAATTTAAACATTTGAAATTATAACTTATAAGTATCTTGTTTTTATGATTTATTATAAATTGTCTAAATTCGTAAATTATTTTAAATACAACTTATTCAATTATATTAAAATTTAGATTTATTATTTATTGTTAATTCAGACTTATCTAGTTAAAATATGAAAAAAATCCTTGGAATAGCTTGTTTTTATCACGACTCAGCAGCAAGTATAGTTATAGATGGAAAAATAGTAGCAGCGACGCAAGAAGAAAGATTCACAAGGGACAAACACACACCTGATTTTCCGGTTCAATCTATTAAATATTGTTTGGAAGAAACTGGATTAACGATTGACGAACTCGATGCAATTGTTTTCTACGACAAACCCTTACTTAAATTTGAACGTTTACTAGAAACCTATTATGCTTTCGCACCAAAAGGATTAACTTCTTTCTTAAAAGCAATACCTGTTTGGTTGAAAGAAAAAATGTTTCTAAAAAAACAATTATTGGATGGATTAAAAGAAGTAGGAGAATATGACAAGAAAAAAATAAAATTCCTTTTTCCTGAGCATCACCTGTCTCATGCTGCTAGTACCTTTTTTACCTCTCCTTTCGAAGAATCTGCTATATTAACTATCGACGGGGTTGGGGAATGGTGTACAGCTTCCATAGCGCATGGAAAAAACAACAACATCATTTTTGAAAAGGAATTAAATTTCCCGCATTCAGTAGGTTTGTTATATAGTGCGTTTACTTATTACCTTGGGTTTACCGTAAATTCAGGAGAATACAAATTAATGGGTTTAGCTCCTTATGGAGATCCTACTTCAGAACAAACTATTAAATACATCGACTTAATTAAAACCCATCTGGTAGATATTAAGGAAGATGGATCTGTTTGGTTAGATCAGAAATACTACAATTACGCCACCGGTTTACGGATGGCAAAAGACAAGGAGTGGGAGAAATTATTTGGGTTTCCTAGAAGAGAAGATGAAAATGATCTACAACAACACCACTGTAATTTAGCCTTAGCAATACAAATAGTAACGGAAGAAATCGTGATTAAAATGGCAAAAGAGGCAAAAAAAATCACTGGTTCTAATTCGATTTGCTTGGCTGGAGGAGTAGCCTTAAATTGTGTAGCAAATGGGAAACTAATCAAAGAAAATATTTTCGAAAATGTGTACATCACTCCCGCTTCAGGGGACGCAGGAGGCGCACTAGGCGCTGCATTAGTTGGATATTACATGTATTTCGATCAAGAACGAATAGTAGATGGTAAAACTGACACCATTGAAGGCTCGTACTTAGGCCCATCCTATTCTGACAAAGAAATTGAATCCATGATTCGTAAAACGAAGGCTATTTTTCAAAAACCTACTTCATTTGAAGAAGTAGCATCTTTTACGGCACAAAAAATTGCAGAAGGAAAAGTCATTGGCTGGTTTCAAGACCGCATGGAATTTGGACCACGTGCTTTGGGAAATCGAAGTATATTAGGGGATGCAAGAAATCCTGACATGCAGAAAAAATTGAACTTAAAAATAAAATACAGAGAGGGTTTCAGACCTTTTGCACCATCAGTACTTGCTGAAGATGCAAAGGATTATTTCGATTTAGAGGTGGATTCGCCTTATATGTTATTAGTGGCTCCGGTGAAAGAAAGTCGAAGAAAAAGAATCCCTGAAAATTACTTCAAACTTCCCCTTTGGGATCGCCTGTACACAGAAAGAAGCGACATTCAATCGGTCACTCACTTAGATTTTTCAGCAAGAGTACAATGTGTACATAAAGAAACCAATCCGCGATACCATCAGTTGATTACAGAATTCAAAAAATTAACAAACTATGGTCTAGTTGTAAACACCAGTTTTAACGTGCGTGGAGAACCTATTGTTTGTACACCGTATGATGCATACCGCTGTTTCATGAGTACAGAAATGGATGTATTAGTGGTAGGAAATTATATCTTTGAAAAAGAAAATCAATTGGATTGGGAAAACAAAGAGAAATGGATGGTCAAATTTAAAATGGATTAAATGAACTTACTATTACGTGTTTTTTTTATAATTATCCTTTGTATTTGTTATAAATACATCCCTGTATTTGAGCCAAAAGGAATCAATTACTTACTTAGTATATTATGTCTTGGTTTTATTGGATTTGAATTCAAAAAACTATGGAGTTCATTATTTATTTCTGAAAGTAAAAAAATCAAAATTCAAAAAATTGCATATTTTTCGTTGATAGTTCTTATTCTAATAAGCGTCATTCTTATAGTTCATAAAGAATATCCGGCTGGAAACATTCGTTTTATAAGAGGATTCTTAATTTTAATATGCATAGGTATTGGTGCTAAAATAGTCGGGATTTTCTCGAAATCTTCAATCAATGCCTTTTTAAAGAATTCGCTATTATTCACCTACTCAACAATCAGTTTTACAGCAATTATAGAAATTATATTTATGTTTATTTCACTTTCACATGGAAGTGGAGAAGCCTACAGTGGAAAAATATGGGGAAATCGCAATTGGAATCCGATAAATAAACTTGGATTTAGAGACGAAGAACCAAAAAATGGAAAAAACACCGTTTTTTTTGTGGGTGATTCTTTTACTGCAGGTTGGGGGGTTAAAAAAATTGAAGAGCGTTTTGGAGAAGTTGCAGCTAGTGAATTAAAAAAACAAGGGAAAGGAATTAATGAAATCAACCTAGGTAGGTATGGGGCTGATACACGTTTAGAATATCATATTTTTGAAACGTTTATAAAAAAAACACAGATTAAGCCTAAACATATCGTACTGCAATATTTTGTTAATGACATGGATAAATTAATTCCAAACAATTTAAAATGTGATTTACCTCCTTTGAATTTACCCAATTGGAAAAAAACCATGATTGAAGGAAGTTACCTAGCAAATTATATCAGTAACATCTATCCATCACAAAACAATTATAACTTACCCAAAGAATGCGATTATTTAGAGAAATTAAAATCTGTTTTTAATAATGACTCCTTGTGGAAAAAAGAAGAGGTACAATTGGCAAAATTTCAAAGTTATTGCCTTCAGAATAATATAGAAGCAACAATAGTTTTTTTTCCGTTTATGGAAGATTTAAATCTTGCTAAAAAACTAGGTATTGAAAAAAGAGTGCGTTTGTTTTGTAAAAAAAATAATATTTACCTTTTAAATGTAACAGAATTAATAACCAAAATTCCAAGACAAAAAAGACAAGTCAGTATTGTCGATTCTCACGCTTCATCAGAAGTACACAACATAGTAGGAAAACAATTAGCAAAAATTATAAAATGGAAATTTTAAAAGACTTGTGGGCGTTCATGAAAGAACGCAAGAAATTTTGGTTAGCACCAATGATCATTGTTTTAATTATTTTAGGTTTAATCATCGTTCTAGGTGGCAGTAGTGCTATTGCACCTTTCGTCTACACACTTTTTTAACTAATTACTAGTAACTAAATTAAAACCAGTAACTAATGACTAAAAACTAATGACTAAAAACTAGTGACTAAAAACTTAACAATGAACAACTACAAATCAACCTTAACCATCGTAATTGGTTTCCTATTATTATCTAATTATTTTGATTCTAAACCGTTATTAATAATTTCAATTGCGGTGGGTCTTCTAGCTATATTTTCGGAAAAAGCAAACGATAAGATCATTTGGATTTGGAATAAGCTAACAGAGGTACTAGGTCTAATTATGCCAAATGTTCTACTAACAATTGTTTTCTATCTGTTCTTAACTCCTCTCGCTTTGTTAAATCGTATTAACAGAAAGAAAAACCCATTACAATTACGTAATGAAACAAGTTCGACATTTATTTCCAAAAGAATAGAATTTTCGAAAGCTAGTCTAGAAAAAATCTGGTAATAATTAATGAATATGGAATTTGATGTATTGATTGTAGGTGCTGGTCCAGTTGGATGTGTTTTAGCTGAACAATTGGCTAACTTAAGTAATAAAAAAGTACTAATTATTGATAAAAGATATCATATGGCGGGAAATTGCTATGATGAAACCCATGAATCTGGAGTATTAATTCATAAATATGGACCACACTATTTTAGAACTAACGATAAAAACCTTGTAGATTACCTATCAAAGTTCACAGAATGGATTGAAGGTAATTATTATGTCACAAGCAAATACATAAACGAATATTATCCTTTCCCTATCAATCGACTTACAATTAATAATTTTTTTGAAAAAAAATTCAAAACAGAGTCTGAAGTTGAAAAATTCATAAATGAAAAAAGAATTAAAATAGAAAATCCTAAAAATTCAGAAGAGTTTGTTTTATCAAGAGTGGGAAAAGAACTATATGAAGCATTTTATTTAGGTTATACATTAAAGCAGTGGGATTTACATCCTTCAAAACTTGGACCAAGCGTATGCGGAAGAATTCCAATAAGATACAATGAAGACTGCAGATATGTAGATCATAAATATCAATTAACTCCAAAATTTGGTTTTACTGAACTTTTCAAAAAAATGATTAATCATAAAAATATTGATTTAAAACTAAATACTGATTTCAAAGACTTGAGAAACGAAAATTTTAAAACAATAATCTATACTGGAGCAATTGACGAATATTTTAATTTTAAATACGGAAAACTTAAATGGAGATCCTTAGAATTTAAATATAAAACATTTAACAAAGAGTTTGTACAACCAAATGTTCAAATAAATTATTCAAATGATTTTAATTATACAAGAAGTGTTGAAATCAAACATGTAACAAAACAAAAAATAGAGAAAACAGTAATAAGTTACGAATATCCCACTGATAAAGGTGACCCATATTATCCTATTCCAAATGAAATAAATGAATCTATTTATCGTAAATATAAACTACTTGCAGAAATTGAAACAAAAGAAAAAAATGTACATTTTTGTGGTAGATTAGCAGAATATAAATATTACAACACCGATGAAGTAATCTTAAAGGCTTTAGAGCTTTATCAAAAAATTAAAGAAAATGATAAATAACTTATGGGTTATAATGCCTGTCTATAATGAAGAAAAATCAATAATTCATGTATTAAATGAATGGAATAAGGTACTAATTAACTCAAAGTTAAATTATACAATATGCGTATTAAACGACGGAAGCACTGATAACACATTAAATTTATTAGATCAACTTAAAAACTCAATAAATAATTTAGAAATAATAAATAAACAAAATTCTGGTCACGGTCAAACATGTATTTTTGGTTACAAATATGCAATAAAAGAGGGCGCGGACTGGATTCTTCAATTGGACAGTGATGGTCAATGTGACGTAAGTTTTTTAAATACATTTATAAATAACGTAACTAATGATAGTGAAAATTTATTTGGAAATAGAAAATCCAGAGATGATGGGTTTAACAGAGTAATAATATCAAAATTTGTTTCCATATTTACATTTTTATCAACTGGATTTTGGATAAAAGATGGAAATGTGCCATACAGACTAATGTCTGCTAAAGAGTTATTAAAAATAATAAATAGAGTACCCGAAGATTTTCATCTAGCAAATATTCTTGTTTCTGTTTTACTAAAAAAAGAAAGCAAAATAATTTGGATACCTATACATTTTAATAAAAGATTTGCAGGAAATCCAAGTGTCAAATCATTTTCTTTTATAAAGCATGGGGTTAAACTATTCAAACAATTGAATCAATCAATAAAAAATAATGTTTAGAAGTAGATTAAATTCTATATTAAAAAATGAACTAAGTAGTATTACTTTTAAATTAGGAATATCAATAATACTATTTATTTCATTATTCTTAATATCACTAAATATTCAATACCCATACCTTTGGTTTGACGAAGCAGCAACGTTTTGGATATCCCAAGGTATAAAAATAGATGCTGAACCTTTAACGAAAGTTGGAGGTATATATGATGTAATTGAAAATAACAAATTTCTAAATCTAGACCCAGGAGGATTCTCAATATTATTACACTTTTGGTCAAAAATTAATACTTCACCAACATTTTTAAGACTTCTACCTTTCCTTTTCTATTTGGGAGCACAAATTGTATTCATATTACTATTAAACAAAAGATTAAAAAACATTCATTTATCTATGTTTTTTTCTCTTATATTATTTGTTTTTCCGAATTTTTATAGTTCGGCATATGAATTAAGAGCTTATTCGATGGAATTATTTTCGATATTATTAACAATGTATTTAATCGAAATGACAAAAGATTTAAAAAATATAAATTATAGAAAAATTTATATTTTAAGTGTTTTTATATCAATTTCTATTACTTCGAGATATTCTACCATGATATTTACCGTCATAGCATATGGTATCATTTCTTACAATCTTCTAAAATCAGATTTTAATTTTAAAAGTAAAATAGCCAAAATTACTTTCATTACACTACCAATTCTTATTGTGAGTACATCGGTCTATATTTATTCATACAGATTTCAGAAAAACTTTTCTGAGAAACTACATTATTTAAATTATCTATCGACTGATTTGAAAACCATAATGAATTTAGGTAACTTAAGTTATATTTTATTGTTGGTAATTTTATTGAAGACCTATATAAGCTCTCCAAAAAAAAACAATTTAATACTTTTAACTATCTTAGTTAATATCAGTTTTATTTTTTTATCGATAATAGATAAATACCCATGGGATCCAATTAGTACAAGATGTAATATAATTTTACTGCCAGTAGTATTTTGTTTTTGCACTATTATAGGTGAAAGGTCTAAGAAATATATAGAATACCATTGGACAAAACGAACTATATTACTATTATTAGTATTTATACTAAATATTTTTTCATACAAACTGATTAATAAATTCGATAAACCAGCTGAATTATATACTTTTTTAATAAACTACAACTTTAATGATAAACCCAAAATTTATGCTGATCGATGGTCTAACGTTAGTATAAGATATTTATATGAATATGGAAATCTTAAGACATATAAAGTAAAACATAGCTATCCAAGAAATTTTAAACTTATGAATTCCAAAAAATATTTAAATACGATAAACAAAACAATAAAATGGTATAAAATCCAAAAACAAATGGACCAAATAAATGATTATGATTTAGTGATTGGTCCAGAATTAACTCACTATACTTCTCAAAAAAATAGAAAAAATTGGTTTTTACTTAACAAAGAATTATCAATATACAAAAGAAAATAAAATGACTATATTATCTATTCTATTCCTTATTCTAAATAAATTAAAATGGAAATTCATGGATTTTATTATAACTATTACTTTTGACATATTTTTAATCAAAATCATGCTATATATCATTTATAAAATAAACAATAACCAACAGTTTCTATATTAAATTTATAATGATTTTAAACATAAAAAATTTATTTAACCTTTTTATTTTAATCATAAATATTGGATTATATAATTTCGTGCATACTAAAACATTATATGTATCTACTGATGGAAATGATGATAATTTAGGCAATCTAAAATACCCTTTAAAAAGTATAGCAGCAGCTATTAATAAGTTAAATTCTGGAGACACTTTATTAATTAGAGGCGGTAAATATTATGAATCCATAGGTTTAAAAAATAAAAAGTTTAATTCAAAAACAATTATTCAAAACTACCAAAACGAAATAGTTGAAATAATTAACCTAACTAAGCTAAGAAATCCAAAAATTCAGAATAATCGACTAGAATTTGACTCTGAGAAACCTGTAATTGATTTATTTTTTAATGGAAAAAATCTTGTTAAAGCATCTTTTCCTAATCGAAATGAAAATAAATTAAATTATTCACTTGGAGCATTTGCATTCGCAAATAACAATGGTAAAATTGAGGTAAACGGAACTGAAAAATTCAAAAGATCAAATGCTATATTATGTGGGCTATTTGGAGGGAAATTAGTTTCTATTTCTGATACTATTAAATCTTTTAATGGAAACGAGAATTTTGTAGATAGTACTTTTTGGTTCTGGAAGATAAAAGAATATACAGATTCTGGCAACGTTTACTTACTTAATAATATTGATTTTCTTGATGAGATTAATGAATGGCATTATGAAGATAATACACTTTATTATATACCCGAAAACATTAATAATAAAGAGTTACATGAAGTTGAAATAAGAACAGAAAATTATATTCTTGACGCATCAAACAGTTCAAATTTAGTATTTATTGGACTTCATTTTTTTGCAGGTAAAATAAATCTTCAAAATACAATTAATTCAGAACTCAAAAACTGTACAATTAAATATGCTACTCCATTTTTCACATTTAAAAATGGATTTGAAAAATATAGCCCATTACCTAATAAAAGTCCAACACCAGCTGATAGTTGGACAGAGGAAGGGCCAGATTGGAATAATTTAAATTTACCAGAGAATTGGAAAGGGAATGGTGTTGAAATATCAGGAGAAAATAATCTTATAGAGAATTGCTATATAGCCCATACTTGGGGAGACGGATTAACCATATGGGGAAAACAACATAAAATTATAAACAATATAGTTACTGATTTTAATTGGATTGGTAACGACTGCTCTGGAATAAGTGTCTCTGGTATTGGTCATGAAGTTGCTAACAACGAAATTTCTTACGGTGGAAGAAGTTTAATTACACATAGTTACTTGATGAAAAGTAAAATAATAAATAATCACATTCATCATGGCGGTCTTATTTGTAATGATTTAGGTCTTACGTATGCATTTTGGACAGATGGTAAAGGTACCGAAATAGCACACAACTATCTTCATGATAACTTAGGAAAAAAAAATCATTGTGGTATCTATTTAGACAATTGGACCTATAATTTCAAAGTACATCACAACATAATTAATAATACTGGTACGGGTATTAATATCAACAAACCTCATAATAATCATTTGATCTACAACAATACACTTCATAAAAATAATTACTCTATGGGAGCTTGGGGACCTGAGGGAACAACCATCAGAAATGTAAAAACATTTAACAACCTGACTAATACAAATAAAAAAACAAAATGGAACTACGATGCCTTCTACGGTACCCAACAAGATTCCAACCACATCTATTTTGACAACAATATTTTCGTAGATCCAGCGAATCACAACTTTCAACTCCGAAAAAACAGTTACCCAATAGATAGAGGTATTAAAAATGAATATACAACTGATTACAAAGGTGCAGTACCAGATATGGGAGCATTAGAATCTGGTCTTCCACCTTGGAAATATGGTTCCTCGCTTATCATACCAAATGAAAAATACTACCCTCCTAAAGCACCAATTCAATTAGAATTAGTTGCTAATACGTTTGACACCACCCTTTTCCGATGGAATTATCCTTTTCAACTCATTGATTCTTTTTATGTAGAGAGAAAAAATGCAACTGAAACGAGTTATTCCATCATAGCTCGTATCGCAGCAACAGATACTAGCTATAATGATGCAAATCAACCACCAGGAGAGTACCGCTATCAAATAAGAGCAAAAAACAGTTATGGTATTTCTGAGCCATCTAATTCAATACAAATCTTTAACCCCATCACAAACAACTCACTTTATTTTGATGCTGAAGAGTCAGATTTACAAGAGGGTACCAACGCAATGGGAGATCTATTAATCAATACAGATAATAAAGATTGGATTTGTTTCAAAGAAATAGAGTTAGCAAATACCACATACGATGCCTGTATGGTAAATATGGCGGTACCTTGTGAATATGCATGGCAAGAAATTCAAGTGCGTTTAGATCACCCTATGGGTAGATTAATAGGAAAATTTAGACCCCCTAGTACGGGAGGCTGGGATAAATTTAAAATGTATTCCTTCCCTATAGAACAGATTAAAGGTACGCATGATGTTTATTTCAGATTTAAAGGCAACTACGGTGTAGGTACCATGGATTGGTTTACCTTTTATGATTCAAATGGTGAAGTAAAAGAGAATATTCCTTACGATAGCCTTTGTCCTTTTCCTAGTTTAAAAAACAGAGAGGTTAAAATGCGGGTGTTTCCAAATCCAGTCTTCAGAGAAATTAACCTCACTTTAGACTGTCAGGAAAAATCAACCTTAGAGGTAGCGGTTTTTGACACGAGGGGTGTGGTTTATTACGCTAACACCTTTGAAAATGTAATGCCTGGCACAGTTGAAATACCTTTACATGACGACTCCAAGGTAAATAATTTACTTCCAGGAGTATACATGGTGAAAGCACATATAACTTCAAAAAAAGTGGATAGTTATAGTATGATAAAGTTTATAAAAACTAACGAATAAATCGATATTTTAAAATACAATAGATTGCACGGAAACCATCTTTCCAACCAATCTTCTTTCCTTCTTCATACGTTCTACCATAATAAGAAATTCCTACCTCATAAATTCGAACCTTGGGAACTTTAGCTATTTTAGCAGTAACCTCAGGCTCAAAACCAAAACGTTTTTCGTTTAAGGAAATCGATTGAATTAGTTCAGTTTTAAACATCTTGTAACACGTTTCCATATCTGTTAAATTCAAATTGGTCATCATATTCGAAAGAAAAGTTAAAAACTTATTCCCTATTGTATGCCAAAAAAACAAGACACGGTGTGGATTACCGCCCATAAAACGAGAACCAAAAACAACATCTGCAAAACCGTCAATAATGGGTTTTAACAATATATTGAACTCTTCCGGATCATACTCCAAATCAGCATCCTGAACAATACACACATCACCGGTTGCTTTTGCTATTGCTGTATGTATAGCTGCACCCTTTCCTTTATTCACTTCGTGCTTGAAGTAATTGATAGTTAATTCAGGATTCTGTTGTATGTAACTTTGAATTGCCTCTTCTGTATTGTCTTTCGAACAATCATTAACAATAATCACTTCTTTCGTATATCCACCAATGAGTTCTACCGCTTTTACTTTATTTAAAATATGATGTATGGTTCTCCCTTCATTGTAAGCTGGAATAAGAATCGAAAGTGTTGGCATATGCTATGAATTATAGTTGCAAAGATATCTTTTTTTAAACACAAAGTCATTAAACCTTAAACATCAA